>JAFIHO010000391.1 GCA_017849395.1 Hyphomicrobiales bacterium | reverse complement strand
TCGCGCAGCGACGAACAGCCGGACACGGCAACCGCCATGCCGAGCAGGGCCGGGATGGTGAATTTACGCAGGCGCATCAATCGGACTCCGGCGGCGTTTCGGGCTTGAGCACATCATAGATGATGGCGATGGCGCCCAGGGTGATCGCGAGGTCGGCAATATTGAAGATATACCAGTCATAGCCGAACCCGTAAAAGTGGAAAAAATCCGCCACCCGGCCATACAAAAGCCGGTCGATCACATTTCCCAGCGCCCCGCCGATAATAAGGCCGAAGCCGATGGTGAGCGCCCGGCTGGTGGACTTCCACAGCCACCATCCCAGAAAACCCACCGCGGCCAGCGAAACCACCACCAGAAGCGCGGTTCCGAGCCATCCGGAGGCCGGAAAAAGGCCATAGGATATGCCCGGATTCCAGACCATCATGAGGTTAAAAAACGGCAAGACCGGGACAGCCTTGCCCGGCAGCATGTCCTTGAATCCCGCGCCATAGAGCAGAAACAGCTTGCTGCCCTGGTCGGCCACCAGCGACAGCGCGGCCACGACCAACCCGGCTTCGCGCGGGGCCAGCGACCGGCAGAACGCCGTCACACGGTTCATGCGGACACCGAAGCGGGCGAAACCGCATCGGCGCAGCGGTCACACAGATGGCGGCCCTGCTGTTTCTGGTTGACCGCCACTTCCGGGAGCACGCGCCAGCAGCGGTCGCATTTTTCGCCATCGGCCTTGGCAAAGGCGGCCACCGCGCCTTTGACATCCGGCAGGGAGAAGCCTTCGCCTTCGCCCAGCTTCACGCTGGCGACGGAGGTAATCGCGATCTCGGCCAGATCGACGCTGTCGAACAGCTTCAGGTCACCGGCATCGGCGACATGCAGGATGGGCGCGGCTTCGAGACTCGCGCCGATGGTCTTGTCGGCGCGCTTCAGTTCCAGCGCGCCCGTCACCACGCGGCGAAGCTGGCGGATGCGATTCCATTTCTCGATCAGCGCCGCATTCTCCCAGCCTTTCGGCGTGGCCAGAAAATCCTGCAGATGGACGCTTTCATTCTCGCCGGAGAAGCGCGACAGCCACGCCTCTTCCATGGTGAAGCACAGGATGGGCGCATACCAGGTGACGATGCGGCGGAAGATTTCGTCGATCACGGTGCGCGCGGCACGGCGGCGCGGGTCGCTCACCTTGTCGCAATAAAGGCTGTCCTTGCGGATGTCGAAATAGAAGGCCGACAATTCGTTGGTGCAGAAATTGAACAGGGTGGCGTTGACCTTGCCGAAATCGAACCCGGCATAGGCCTCGCGCACGATGCCGTCCAGCTCCGCCAGCTTGGCCAGCATGAAGCGCTCCAGCTCCGGCATCTGCTCGATGCCGATGCGCTCGGCCTCGTCGAAACCCGACAGGTTGGCCAGCATGAAGCGGATCGTGTTGCGCAGGCGGCGATAGGATTCGACATTGGCCTTGATGATGTCCTGGCCGATGCGCAGATCCTCGGTGAAGTCCGACGACGCGGCCCACAGGCGCAATATGTCCGCGCCATTCTTCTCCGCGATCACCTGCGGCGCCAAGGTGTTGCCCAGCGACTTGGACATTTTGCGGCCCTGGTCGTCCAGCACGAAGCCATGGGTCAGCACACCGCGATAGGGCGCATGGCCCCGCGTGCCGACGCTTTCCAGCAGGGACGACTGGAACCAGCCGCGATGCTGGTCGGAGCCTTCCAGATACAGGTCCGCGCGCTCGGCGCGCGGCCAGCGCCCGTCGATGGGATTTTCCACCACAAAGGCATGGGTCGAGCCGGAATCGAACCAGACATCGAGAATATCGGTGACCTGTTCATAGTCTTCGGCCTTGCGGCCCTCGCCCAGGAAACGCTCCGGCGGTGAGGTGAACCAGGCATCGGCACCTTCCGCCTCGAACGCGGCCTCGATGCGCTTGAAGACGGCGGGATCGTTCAGCACCTGGCCGGTTTTCTTCTCCACGAAGATCGCCAAGGGCACGCCCCAGGCGCGCTGGCGCGACAGCACCCAGTCGGGACGTCCTTCCACCATCGAGCCGATGCGGTTCTCACCGCGCGGCGGATACCATTGGGTGTCCTTGATCGCCGCCAGCGCCAGTTCGCGCAGCGTCTTGCCGTTCAGGAACGGCTTGTCGATGGCGACGAACCATTGCGGCGTGGCACGGAAGATGACCGGCGCTTTGGACCGCCAGCTATGCGGATATTGGTGGCGCAGCGAGCCTTTCGCCAGCAGCTTGCCGTGGTCGATCAATTCCTTGATCACCGCGCCATTGGCGTCGCCATCCTTGCCTTCCGGCGTCAGGATGCGCTTGCCCGCGAACAGCGGCACATGCGGCGCAAAACTGCCGTCCGGCTGCACGATGTTGAACGCATCGGGATTCTTCGCCGCGTAACCCGGATAGGTGGACATGACGAGTTCGAAGTCGTCCTCGCCATGGCCCGGCGCGGTGTGCACAAAGCCCGTGCCCGTATCGGCCGTGACATGCGACCCGGGCAGCACCGGCACCTCGAACGCATAACCGTGATTGCGCAGCGGATGCGCCGCCACCAGCGACTTGAGTTCGTCAGCACTCACCGTGCGCACGCGGCTCAGAACGGCCTTGGCGTGCTTGGCCACTTGTTCCGCCAGCGTATCGGCCAGCAGCAACTGTTCGCTGGGCCGCGCCAACGAGCCGTCCGTCGCATCCGCGATCTGGTACAGGCCGTAGGAAATATCGGGCGAAAACGCGATCGCGCGATTGCCCGGAATGGTCCAGGGCGTGGTGGTCCAGATCACGATGAAAGTGTGCGCCAGTTCCGCCCCGAAATCGGAAGCCGCCTTCAGCAGCGGAAACTTCACATAGATCGTCGGCGAGGTCTTCTCGTGATACTCGACCTCGGCATCGGCCAGCGCGGTCTTTTCCACCGGCGACCACATCACCGGGCGGAAGCCGCGATAGAGCAGGCCATTCTCCACGAACTTCATCGCCTCGCGCGCGATCACCGCTTCGGCCTTGAAGTTCATGGTGGTGTAGGGATGTTCGAAATCCCCGATCTGTCCCAGCCGCCTGATCTGCTCGCGCTGCACGCCCAGCCAGTGGGTCGCGAACGCACGGCACTCCCGGCGCAGCACGTCTTTCGGAATATCGTCCTTCGCCTGCCCACGCTCGCGGAATTTCTCTTCCACTTTCCATTCGATGGGCAGGCCGTGGCAGTCCCAGCCGGGCACATAGGGCGCGTCCTTGCCCAGCATCCCTTGGCTGCGCACCACGAAGTCCTTCAGGATGTGGTTCAGGCCGGTGCCCGAATGAATGTCGCCATTCGCATAGATCGGGCCGTCATGGAGAATGAACAAAGGCCGCCCGCGCGAGCGCTCCCGCAGTTTCCCGTACAGGTCGATGGCCGCCCAGCGGGCCAGCCATTTCGGCTCGGCCTCCGGCAGGCCTGCCTTCATGGGGAAATCGGTGGCGGGGAGGAACAGAG
>JAFIHO010000390.1 GCA_017849395.1 Hyphomicrobiales bacterium | reverse complement strand
AGCCCGTGCAATAGACGCGCCCCGGCCCCACCAGAGAGGCGTCGGTGTACCAGGGAACGGAATGCGCTTGGGACGTATCTGACATGCCTCACGCTTAGGCTCGCGCGCGCTGCTTGGCAACACGCAAATGCGCGCGGCCAGGTTCCCGCCAATGGTTGCATCCGAACCCGCGGGCTTCCGGCGCGTTTCGATAACAGGAGCCCGTAAATCAGGCAGCGGGCCATGGACCGGTTGCGACAAAAAGGAGGTCGTTATGAATCTGCGTTCCATCATGACGGTTTGCGCCATCACCGGAATCGCCACCGGCGCGATGATCTCGCTCAGCCCGGCCCATGCACAAGACGACTCCTATTACGCGGATGAGCGCGTGATCGTGGAGGCGCCATATCTGCAAAAGGATAATCTGGGCCGCGCGCCTGACAGTGCCCTGCCGCGGCAGCGCGTCTCCTACAACATTGCCGTTGATGTATCGGACCTGGATTTCAGCAGCCGCGCGGATTGGGCACGACTGGAAGACCGTATTCACGACGCTGCCTGGGAAGCGTGCCGCCAGCTCGACCGACGCTATCCGGGTAGTATCTACGTTCCCGAAACTTCCGAGAGCCGCAGCCAGTGCGCCGAACGGGCAGCCGATTACGGCTTGGCCCAGGCCCGGATGATCGCCGAAGCGCGCGATAAGCAGCCCCGGAATCGCTAAACGAAAGTTCGTCGCCGCGACCCGAGACGGTTCCGGCGGCGAACTTTTGTTGCAGTGTAGCACCACAAGCGAAACGGACTGTTAACCCCGATTTTCCAGGAAAAGCTGGGATTTTGGCTGAAAAATCAGCCTTGTAACCGCGCTTTGTTTCCGAGAGCGACAAGTTAATACAACAATTTCGTTGCGAAATTGGCGCAAATAGGATCGAACTCCGAATGCGGGCGTTAACAGCGCCGAACTCAGTTCCAGGTGCCCTGTGATTCACGGAGTAGCCGCTCATATCCGCCAGGCGAAAGCCGCCGACCGGACGGCCCGCATTTCGGATTTTCAAATTCGCGTACAGGCGGATCGCACCGCCCTGGTCAACGTGAAAACCGGCGACATACGCATCATCCCGGCTTCTGACGCCGAGGACCGGTTCGCGGAATTCTGCGCCTGGGCCGAGGGCGAGCAGCCCGCCGGCGCCTGGACCCACTTGCTCTGATCCTTCTTCAGATCGAAGCCAACGCCAGCTTGCGGCGGCGGGTCATCATGGTCAGGCCCAGCAATCCCGCCGCGAACAGAGACAGCGTCAGCGGCTCCGGCACCGCGCCCGGCGGATCGACATTGTAGGACACATTGTCGAACTCGAAGGCGTAGCTGCTGCTGGTGAACACGGCCTTGGTGAAGGGGTTCAGGTTGGAAATATTCACATAGTACGACCCGTTGATCCCCTGGTCGCCATTGGCGGCCGCGTTGACATCAGCGCCGGTGAAGCTGGCGATTAGCGTGCTGCCGTCATCGAGCGACAGCGTATCGTAGAGATCGGCCGAACCCCACAGCACTCCCAGATAAGTCTGCGGCAGCGTGAAGGCCAAAGTGACTGATCCGATACCGGTGGACAGGTATCTGGTCAGATCGGGGCCGGTGGTCGGATCGCCGAACGGCAGGCCGTTGCCGTTGACATAAGGCGCGGCGTACTGGCCGGACAGGAAGCCCGTCACCACCTTGGCGTCACCCGTGAAGGACACCGTGATGTCAGGATTGGTGACGCCGCCCGCGCCGCCCAGCGGCAGATTGTTGAAGTTGGCGTAATAGGGTCCCAGCGGCATGCCCGACTGGGAGGCCGTCAAAATGGGCGCGGCCGAAGCCGGAACGGCCAGAGCGGCCAGGAACAGGGACGCGCACAGGGTTGAACGGGACAGCATTGGAATTACGCCTCGTCGAATTGCGGCGTGAAACTAGCCATCCGTGCTGCGATTTCGAAGCCAATACTGTCCGGTTGGTGAATTCACGAAGACACTTGTCCCGAACTGGAAAAACCTGTGCCGATCTGGATCATAAACGCTTGTCACAAGGGATAAGCGCGTTAAGTTCCTGCCATGCGACTCTCGAAAAAACAGATTGTAGTGACAGGCGCCGCATCCGGCCTGGGTGCGTCGATTGCGGAAGAATGCGTGAAGGAAGGCGCGACGGTCATCGCCATCGACCGCGCGCAAAGTCCGTTTCCCGATGCCCGCATCGCCGATGTCGGCGACGAGGATCAGGTGAAGGCGGCGCTGAAGGGCCTGACGCGCATCGACGGCGTGGTGAACAGCGCGGGCATCGCGCGGCGCGCGCCGGTGGGCGACACGGCGATGGAGGATTTCGACGCGGTGATGCGTGTCAATCTGCGCGGCACCTTCATCATGTCCAAACATTGCCTGCCATTGCTGAAGCCGGAAGGCGGCGCGATCCTGCATCTTTCCTCCGGCGTGGGGATCATGGGCGTGCGCAACCGCTCCGCCTACAGCGCCAGCAAGGGCGCTGTGGTGGCGCTGACCCGCAACATGGCGCTGGATTATGCGGCGGACCGCATAAGGGTGAACTGCCTGTGCCCCGGCTTCGTCACGACGCCGCTGCTGGACGCGCTGCTGAAGGATCCGGAACGCACCGCGCGCCTGACCGCCATGCATCCACTGGGACGGCTGGGCGATCCGGCCGACATTGCCAAGGCGGCCATATTCCTGCTGTCCGATGACGCAGCCTGGATTACCGGCCAGGCCATTGCTGTGGACGGCGGGTTAAGCGCCGGAAACATGACGGACATCTAAGCGCGGGCCTTGCCGCCGCTCCCCAATTGCGACAAGACAGGCGCGCCCTTCCGCCGGACAAGGTCTTGAGCGCTTACATCGATGCACGCACGCTTCCTGGCGGCACCGTCCTTTCGCCGGACATCGCCATTGTCGGCGGCGGACCCGCGGGCATTTCGCTGGCGCTGGCGCTGGCTGACACGAAGCTGAATGTGCTGCTGCTGGAAAGCGGCGGCCGGGATTTCGATTCCAACATCCAGAGCCTGTATGCGGGCGCGGCCAGCGGCGTGCCCTATGCCGCGCTGGATGCGGGGCGGCTGCGTTTTCTGGGCGGCGGCACCAATCACTGGGGCGGCTGGTGCCGTCCGATGGATGAAATCGATTTCGAGGCGCGCGACTGGATCGCCCATTCGGGCTGGCCTTTTCCGCGCAAGGCGCTGGAGCCCTATTTCCCGCGCGCGCAGACCCTGGTCGAGGCGGGCGCCTGGACTTACGACGGCAGCGGCGACGCAATCGCGTCAGCCAAGGGGCCGGTTCTGCCCTTGGGCAAGGGTGGCGTTTACACAAGCTGGTTCCAGTTTTCCAAGATGCGCGGCGATGTGCTGCCGACGCAGTTCGGCAAGCGGTATGAAGAGAATCTCCGCCGCGCCGCGCATGTCACGCCCCTGCTCCATGCCAATGTCACGGCGATCCGGCTCGCGCCCGATGCCTCGCGCGTGGATCATCTGGATGTCGCCACGCTCAACGCCTCCGGCGGCATCGGCACACGGCTGACGGTGAAACCGCGCGTCACGGTTCTGGCCTGTGGCGGGATGGAGAATGTGCGGCTGCTGCTGGCGTCCAACGACGTGATGAAGCCGGGGCTGGGCAACCAGAATGGCCTTGTGGGGCGGTTCTTCGCGGACAATCCGATCCCGCGCGACGTGGCCACGCTGGTGTCCTTTTCCGGGGCGCTGGCGCCCTTCTATGCGAGCAATCTGGCGATGGACAATGGCGCGATCTTGCGCGCCACCTTCGCGCCCACGGCGGAATTCCGCCGCGCGCGCAAGCTGGCGGGTTCGCTCAGCACCGTCGAGCAGCCGGTCACGCTGGACGAGACCGGCACGGCAGCGGTCGTCACCACGGCCATCGCGCTGGGCGTGGATGCATCCCGCGCGCGCGCCTATTCCCTGGGTTGCGGCATAGAGTTGAAGCCCGACCCCGACCGGCGGCTGACCCTGACCGGCGAACGGGACGCGCTGGGCCTGCCGCGCCTCAAACTGCACATGACACTGTCCGACGAAGACTTCGCGCGCTTCCGCCTGACGCTCGCCGAGTTGGGCCGCCAGTTGCTGGCCAGCAAGGCGGGAATGCTGCGCATCAACTGCAGCACGCGCGAGGAATGGCTCAAGAACATGGACTGGGGCCATCATCACCTGGGCACGACCCGGATGCATGTCGATCCCAAACAGGGTGTCGTGAACGCCGACGGCCAGGTGCATGGCGTCCCCAATCTCTATATCGCGGGCAGCGGCGTGTTTCCCAGCTACAGCGCCTCCAATCCCACCATGAACCTTGTCGCGCTGACCTTGCGGCTGGGCGACCATCTGAAAAAGGTGGCGGCGTGAAACGCAGGACGATCGTCGCGGGACTTGGTGTGGCGGGCGCGGCTGCGGCCGCCGGGCTGTACCGTTTCACCGATCTTTTCGTGAAGCATTATCCGCCCACGCCGTATGACGATGTGCTGGCAGTGATCGACAGGGAGCAGGCATCGCGGCTGGGCAGGGCCGCTCTGCGCACAATGCCGGATTTCGATGTGGCCAAGACCGCAGCGCGGCTGCGCGCGGCGGGCGGGATTTCCGGCGCGGCGGCACAAGACGTCGAGCAGGAGCGGATGACGGAAGCCGATGGCTGGGTGGTGCCGCAAAGCGTGGCGCTGATCGCGGCGCTGGCGGCGAAGTTTCAGCCCTGACGCGCTGCGATCAGGCCCCGCAGGGAATTTCCGAACAAGACTTCGCCGTTAAGATCATCCGGCATCAGCGTCGCTTCGCGCGCCTCCCCGGTCGCCAGGAGTTCGGCGCGCAGGATGCCCGGAAGGATGCCTGCCGACAGCGGCGGAGTCAGCAGCACGCCATCGCGCTTCAAGAAGATATTGCTGCGCGCGCCTTCCGCAACTTCGCCGCGTTCATTGAGGAAGATCACCTCGTCCGTGCCCATGCGCGCGGTTTCGGCGTCATAGAGGTCGCGCCAGCTGGTCTTGTGCCGTTGCAGCAGATCGCCGCTTTGAACCGGATGCGGCGAGATCGCGAAGGTCCAGTGCGGCGGATTGGGCGGCAGCGGCGCGGCGGTGGCCCGGTGTTCGCCGGATTCATCCAGTGTTAGCCGCATGCGCTGCGGCCCGCTGACGCCGGCGATCGCCTCATCGAGTGCCTTGCGGGCGGCAGATGCGTCGAAGCACAGATTGAACACAAGGGCGGATCGAGCCATCCGGTCCAGATGCGCGTCCAGCCGCGCAAACCCATTGTCGTAGCGCAACGTCTCGATCAGTTCGATGGGGCGGCGCGCGCTGTCGAAGAAACGCGCCTTGAGCAGACATTCTGCATACTCGCCCGCGCTTTGCGAATCCTGCACCACGCCACCGCCGATGCCCAGTTCGCCCTGCCCGCCGGTTATCGTCAGTGTACGGATCGCAACATTGAAGCGGGCCGACCCGTCCGGCGCGAAATACCCAAGCGCGGCGCACTAGGCGCCGCGCGGGGACGTTTCCAGTTCGCGCAAAATTTCCATGGCGCGAATCTTGGGCGCGCCGGTCACCGAACCGCAAGGAAACAGCGCCTTCAGAATATCCGCGACGCCGGTCCCTGCCCGCCGCTTCGCCGTGACGGTGGAGACCATGGTGTGCAGGGTGGGATAGGTCTCCACCTTGTACAGGTCCCGCACCCCCACGCTGCCCGGCGCGGCGATGCGGCTGAGGTCGTTGCGGATCAGATCCACGATCATCAGATTCTCGGCACGGTCCTTTTCGCTGACCGCCAGCGCGGCCTGTTCCGCCGCATCGTCTCCCTTGCGCGGGGCTGTGCCCTTCATCGGGCGCGCGGTGATCGCACCATCCGCCGCGATGTCGAAGAACAGTTCGGGTGACAGGCTGGCGATCTGGCGCGCACCGTCATCGACAAAGGCGCAATGGGGAGCGGCGGCGGCGGCGCGCAGCATCTCGTACAGCGCGCGCGGATCGCCCGCGAAGGGAAAGCGGGCCCGGAAGCTGAGATTGGCCTGATAGATGTCGCCCGCCGCGATAAAGTCCTTCACCCGCCGGAAGCGGGCCGCATAGGCCCCCTCATCCCATTCGGGCGTCAGCGGTCAGGCCCATCCCCGGCCGGATGGCGGGGGCAGCCCGGCAACCGGTTCGTCGAACACCCCTAACGAAAGCAGAGACATCCCCTCCTGCGGCAGCAGGGGGATCAGGCGCGGTTCCAGGGCATATCCCAGCTCATAGGCCAGCCATCCCGCCACATGGCAACCTGCCGCCAGGGCCGCCTCCAGCGCAGCCAGGGCAGCAGGAAGCTGGGCGGGGGTAGCGGCGGTTATGACCGCCTGCGGGTCGCGGAACGCCCGCCTGCCCTCCATATCGTCCAGGATCACCAGCATGGCGCGCTTGTGCCCCTCACCTTGCGCCGGGGCAATGATGTTTCCAAGGAATACATAACCTTGATTAAGAACAAATCGCGCCCATATCAGTCCTGAGCCGGAAGCCCATGACGGGGCCGGTGCAAGGGCTGCTCAAGGAGGGCCTGGACGACATGCAACGGACGACACCCTTTGGAAGCCCGTTTCTGCTGGGCTTCGAGCATCTGGAAAGGCTGCTTGAACGCACCGCCAAGGCGGGCGGCGACGGCTATCCACCCTACAATATCGAGGAGACCGACACGGGTCTCAACATCACGCTGGCCGTCGCGGGCTTCGCGAAAGACGAACTCAGCGTCACCGTCGAGGACAAACAGCTTATCATTCGCGGCCGGCAGGCAGAGGCAAACGGCAAAATGTTCCTGCATCGCGGCATCGCAGCGCGACAATTTTTGCGCAGTTTCGTACTGGCGGATGGCATCGAAGTCACCGCTGCCGCGTTGGAAAATGGATTGTTGAAAATCGATTTGGCCCGCCCCGCGGTCCAACCGAGTGTGAGGGTCGTAGAGATCAAGAGTAATGGAGGCATAGCATGACGAATGTGATCGAAAGCAGGCAGTTGGAACAGAAGCTGGAGCAGGCGCGCATTGCCTACATCAAGCCGACCGGCAGCGAGGAAGCGCATCGTCTGGGCCTCATTCCCGCCGGGACGGACTTGCCCGATGGCGTGAAGCTGTATGTGCTCCATGCGGCGGATGGCAGCGTGCTGGGCTTCACCGACGCCTGGGCCAGCGCCTATGGCGCGGCGGTTCAGAACGAGTTGACGCCGGTCAGCGTACACTGAACGCCTAACCCAAGAGAGACATGCAAAGGGCCGGGAATCTTCCCGGCCCTTTTTGCTTGCGCGCTTTTCCGCCATGGAATTTTCCGCTTAACTGAACGGAAGGGGAGATGAATCCATGCGCCTTTTGATTGCCACCATACTATCCGGCCTGCTGCTGTGCGGCGCGGCCCTGGCCCAGGCGCCGAACAACGATGTGCCGATCCCGCCCCTGCCCCCGCCGCCCACCAACCCGCCCATGACCGGGCCCAAGCTGCTGCTATCGACCTCAATGGGCGATCT
>JAFIHO010000389.1 GCA_017849395.1 Hyphomicrobiales bacterium | reverse complement strand
GGCTTCATCTTCGCGATGGCCTGCAACATGCTGCGCTCGGTGGCCAGGAAGCTGCCGCCGCGCGCCCGCGCCCAGGCGCGGAAATCCAGGAAAGATGGGCCTTCGCCGGGATGCGCCAGCGCGGTGGGCGATTGCGCCACCGGCATCTGGGGCGGCGTCAGCGCCAGGCCGCCGTTGCGGCCGATCGTGACGCGCGCATCCGCGACCGTCACCGTCAAATCATCGACATAGGGCGTGATGACCAGACCCGACGCAGTGGGCAGGGCGGCGAAATCGGCATAGTCGCGCTGCTGCGGCATGGCGCGGCCCGGCGCGGCTGGAATGATGGTCAGCATGTCGCCGCTGCCCGGATCGAGCAGCACGAAACTCTTCTGCGCGGCAGGCAACAGGGTCGATAGCGAAGCCCGCCGGGGATCAAGCTGGTTGCGCGCGAAACCGATGGGAATGGGCTGGTCCGGCACGCTGGGCGCAATCGCGACCTGAAGCACCGCCCCCTTGCCGCGCGCCGCGATCGCGGCGGATTGTTTCAGGGCGATGCGCAGGATCGAAAGTCCGTTGCTGGACGACGCCTCGATACCCGCCGCGAAATCCTTCAGCTCGGCCGTCAGCGCCTTGGCATCGAAGGGCGGCGCATTCTCCAGCACAATCCAGGCCGTCTGGCCGCGCACGAACACGGCCGAACCGCGTCCGCCTGCACCGCTGAAATTCAGCACCGCGCCATCGCGTGTGCGCTGGCCCTCGGCGGTGATCGCCGCCACCGCAGCTTCCGCGGCCTTTATGTTGGGATCGGCAGCAGCGGCGTGCGGATCGGTGGGCTTGGCATCCGCGGTTTTGGTTTCTGCTTGCTTGGCGGCAAGCGCATTGGCCGCTTTGGTCTCGCCATGTCCGGCATCGGCCGGCTTCGTCTCGACCTTGGCGGCAGGCGCATGTGGATCGGGCTTGTGCGCCTCTGTGGGTTTGCTCTCGCCGTGTTTGGTATCGGCGGCTTTGGCCTCCGCGACCTTGGCAGGCTTGCCCGCCAGTTGCGCTGCGGTCTGGACAATCGCTTCGGCCTGGGCCGCGCTCGCACCGTTCTTCATCGCCGTGGCCTGCGGCTTGGCGGTGCCCGGCGGGGCATAGGCCGACATGTCGGTCTTGGGCGCCAGAATATCCAGCACCACATGCGTGCCGTTGCGGAAATCGTGATAACCGGAATCGCTGTCGGTATCGAACGCGACGACAATGCCCTTGCCGTCCAGCCGCCAGGACGCGTTCTTCACCCAGGGCGGGGGAAAGCGCGCGATGACCGACAGATCGGGCCGCGCCAGCGCGTCGAAACGGATGGCCATCTTCCCCGCGCCGGGAAAAACCGAATAGGGCACGTTCCTGGGCCAGTCGAACACCAGCCGCGTGAAGCTGGGATAGGTCCCGACGCGCAGCTTTAATCCCGGCAGCTCTGCTACATCCACCGGCTTGGGCGGCGGCGGGGGCGGCGGCGGCATAAGGTCCGGCATCTTGCCCGCGAAGTCCGGGGGCGCGAGATCGACCACCGCCTTTGCGCCGACCTGGCTGACATGCAGCTTGACGGTCTGGCTCAGGGCAAAGCGCAGCGCCTTGCCATCGGCATCGGCCCGGCCATTGGACAATACGCGCGGCAGGGCCGCCGCGACCGTCGCGGGATCGAGATCGGTTTTGGCGCTGAAGCTGATGGACAACACGCCGCCCGTCGCGCTGGCGGAGATTTTCGTCCCCTCGGCAAGGGTGAAGGCAAGGCGGCCATAGCCGTCCTGTGTGCTGCCCGCCACCGTATCGGCGCGGGCATGGAGCGGCGCGGCGCAGCCAAGCGCCACGGTCAGGATCAAAGCAGCGCGGAAACGGGGTGCCGACACCTTCATATCCTTCCCTGCGCATGATCGCCGGGGTGCGTTAACCATTCGTAAACCGTGACGGACGCGGTCCGGCGCGCATCACGCTGGAGTTCCTAACCCGGCGGCGGCGCGGGCTTGGCCGGGGCGGGGGCCGCGGCCTGCGGTCCGGGCTGCTGTCCCGCCGGAGCCGCCAGCGGCGCCTGGGGGCCGGGCGGCACGGGCGGGGCGGTCACTTCGGGCACGGTCAGCCGGTTGGCCAGCTTGATGGTCAGCCTCTGGGCGGCATCGGAATTCATGTTCGCCAGCACCGGCGCCAGCACATCGGATTTCATTTCCTGGGCCACCGGCACCAGCACATCGTCCGACAGGCTGTTGAAGATGCGCGCCGCGTCCTTGGCCTTCATCGAGGAATAGGTCTTCACCAGCGTGGCGACCTGCTTGTTCTGTTCGGTGTCGCGCTGGGCCAGCAGCTTGGTGATCTGGTCCTGCAGCGCCTTCAACTGGGCGATCTTGCCGTCCACCCGCTGTTCGGCGGCGGACAGGACATTGGCCTGCATGGCAAGCTGCTTCTCGCGCGCATCCAGTTCGACGCGCCGCTTGGACAGGCTGGTCAGCACATCCACTTCCGCGGCGCTGGCGATCTGGTCGTCCCCGCCGGCAAAATCGGGATTGGAGGCGGGCTTGGGCGGCGCCAGCGCGGTGCTCTGCGCGGCGGGCTTCTCGCCGCCTTCCTCGGCCTGCGCGACATGCACAAGACCATTGGTCTTCAGCGCCAGCAGCGCGATGCCGACCACCACGACGCCCGGCAACAGGC
This sequence comes from Hyphomicrobiales bacterium, assembly GCA_017849395.1. Classification (GTDB taxonomy): domain Bacteria; phylum Pseudomonadota; class Alphaproteobacteria; order Micropepsales; family Micropepsaceae; genus Rhizomicrobium. The sequence goes on along the minus strand of JAFIHO010000389.1, from coordinate 10,204 downwards.
GCAGGAAACGGGGCCGCCTCATTGCGACACCCGCAGCGTTTCCAGCCGGTTCATGATGCTGGTCGAGGGCAAGGGCTGGCTCGGTATAATGGCTTCGCTGACGCGAATGTCCCGCACCGGCTCCTCGGTGCGGCGCGACGAGGATGCATCCTCGATGCGCTGCGCGATGCGCTCGGCCGAACCGACCAGCACCGACAATTCATCGACATGCAGCCTTGCGCGCTTCAGGCGATCGTCCAGCGTGATCGCCGCCTCGCTGGCGGCCGACTTCAAGGCGCGCAGGCTCGCGCCCGCGCCCGAAATCGCCATGTTGAGTTCGCCCACGATGCGCGACAGACCCTCCTGTCCCTTGCGGACGGCGGCCAGGCGGCGCTCCAGCACGATGCAATAGCCCAGCGTTGCAGCCAGCAGAAGCTCCAGCGCGATCTCGACATAGAAGGTGATGTTCATGATGTCCTCACAGCGCCCGCGATGCGTCGGTGCGTTCGATGGCGTCATCCACCCGCACCGCGACCGAACTGCCGACCCGGCCCATGCGGCCCGTCAGCAGCGGCACGCCGCGGCAGCGAAGTTCGATGCGGGAATCGGGCGAGGCGTTCAGCATCACGGTCTCGCCGACCTGCAGATTCATGATCCGGCCCAGCGGCATGGTCTGCTCGTCCAGGATGGCTTCGATATCGATCTTGGTGGACCACAATTCGCCCGCCAAATGGCTTTCCCAGATCGAGTCGCGGCCGAACTTTTCGCCCATGAATTGCTGCAGCAGCAGCTTGCGGATGGGCTCCAGCGTGGCATAGGGCAGCAGCAATTCCGTGCGCCCGCCCCGGTCTTCCATGTCGATGCGCAGCTTGACGAGAATGGCAGCGTTGGCGGGCCGCGCGATGGCGGCGAAACGCGGATTGGTCTCCAGACGGTCCAGGCTGAACTTGACCGGCGCCAGCGGTTCGAACGCCGCGCACATGTCGGCCAGGATCACCTCGATCATGCGCTGGACCAACGTGCGCTCGATAGTGGTGTAGGGACGGCCCTCGATGCGCATGGCGCTCGATCCGCGCCGTCCGCCCAGAAGCACATCCACGATGGAATAGATCAGGTTGGAATCGACGGTGAACAGCCCGTAATTGTCGAGCTGCTCGGCATGGAATACCGCCAGGATCGCGGGCAGGGGAATGGAGTTCAGATAATCGCCGAAGCGGATGGAGGTGATGGAGTCCAGGCTCACTTCCACATTGTCGGACGTGAAATTGCGCAAGCTGGTCGTCATCAGCCGCACCAGGCGATCGAACACGATCTCCAGCATCGGCAGACGTTCATAGGAAACCAGCGCGCTGTTGACGATCGCGCGCACGCCGGACTTGTCCTGCACCTGCTCGGCCGCGACATCGAAACCCAGAAGGGAATCGATCTCCTCCTGGTTCAGCACGCGCTCGGCTTCGCCGCCCGGCAGTGTCTCGTCGGGGGGAATCTGCGTGTCGGGTGTTTCGTCGGCCATGACTTTTTCTCTGTCGCTCCCGCTCGCGCGGACATTCTTTATTTGTCGCTCCGGCTCGCGCCGACGCTCCTATTGCACAATCATCTCTTTGAGCAGCACGTCACGCACATGATAGGGCGCGGCCGCCACATTGACCCGGCGCAGCAATTCCTCTTTCAGGCGCAGCACGCCCGCAGAACCTTTCAGATCGTCCACGCGCAATTCGCGCAGGTAAGCCTGGAACTGGTCGGTGATGCGCGGCATCAGCGGCGTGAAGGCGGCCTTCTCTTCCTCATTCTCCAGTTCCAGTGAAACCGCGAGCTTGAGATAGGCGGGCGCGCCATCGCTGGACTGGATGTTGACCAGGATGTCCTGCATGTCGGTGAAGGCGACTTCCGGCGGCGTCAGCGGCTTTTCTTCTTCCTTGGCCGCGTGTTCGCCTTCCTCGTGACCCGCGAACAGGAAGAAATAGGCGCCCGCGCCGCCGCCGCCGAGCAGCAGCACGATCACCGGCACGCCGATCATCAGAAACTTCTTGGTTTTGACCAGGCCCAGAATCTTGGCCAGGCCTTTCTTCGGCGCTTCTGCGCCTTCGGCCGCGGGATTCTCGCCGCCCTCGGCGTCCGCTTCCTTGTCCTTGCTGGCCATGACTGATCCGCGCGTCTTCTCGCGGCCAACTTCGCGCAAACGTGGTTAAGGATCGGTTCAATTTGCCGGGTGTGCGCCGCATGACCCGGCAATTATTTCCGCCATGCGGTCCGCGTCCGCCTGAAAACCCAGCAATTCCGGGCATCTTCGCGCTGGCATGGCGGCTGCAATGGACGGTCCGCGGACCAGAAGGGATCCGGAGACGTCATGGACAATTCACTTCTTGTTAGTCTTTCCCAGCAGCTTGCGTCCTTCCGCGCGATGGACGTGATCGCGAACAATATCGCGAATGTCTCCACACCCGGCTTCAAGCGCGAGGCCGCGAAATTCGAAGAATATGTCGCCCAGGTGCGTCCGGCCGAAGGCCAGACGGGCATGCAGAGCGTCAGCTTCGTCAAGGACGCGGGCATCCTGCGCGATCTCAGCCAGGGCAACATGACCGTAACCGACGCGCCCTACGACCTCGCCATCAACGGCAAGGGCTATTTCGTGATCCAGACGCCGCAAGGCGAACGCTACACCCGGGACGGTCATTTCAGCCTCGACCAGAACGGCCAGGTCGTCACCCCCAACGGCCATCCCGTGATGGGCGATGGCGGCGCCATCACCGTGACGCCCGATGACGGCAATATCCAGTTCGGCGCCGACGGCACGGTCAGCGGCCGCACCGGCCAGTTGGGCAAGCTGCGCGTTGTCGATTTCGCCAACCCGCGCCTTCTGGTGAAGGAAGGGGCCAATCTCTATTCCGCGCCGCCCGGCCAGCCCGCGACGGCGGCCCAGAGCGTGCAGGTGGCGCAGGGGATGCTGGAAGGCTCCAATGTCGCTCCGGTGATCGAGATTTCCCACATGATCGAAGTGATGCGCGCCTATGAGGCGACCGCATCGCTGACCAAGAGCCAGGAAGACTTGCTGCGTCAGGCCATCGATCGCCTCGGCCAGACGCCCTACTAGGAGACCTGATCCATGCGCGCCCTTTCCATCGCCTCCACCGGCATGCTGGCCCAGCAGACCAATGTCGAAGTGATCGCCAACAATCTGGCGAACATGAACACCACGGGATTCAAGGTGCAGCGCGCCGAATTCCAGGACCTGCTCTATCAGAATGTGATGACGCCCGGCACACAGACCTCGGACCAGGGCACCTATGCGCCCAACGGCATCCAGCTCGGCGCGGGCGTGAAGATGAGCGCGGTCTACCGCATCACCACCCAGGGCGATCTGAAAAGCACGTCCAATCCCTATGACGTCGCGGTCCAGGGCCCCGGCTATTTCCGCATCCAGCGCGCCGACGGCACCGATTCCTATACCCGCGCAGGCAATTTCGGCCTGTCGCCCGAAGGCCAGTTGGTCACCCAGCAAGGCTATGTCGTGCAGCCCGGCATCGCCGTGCCGCAGAACACCATCAAGGTGGACATCAACGCCCAGGGCCAGGTCAACGCCACCGTGGCGGGCCAAACCGCGCCCCAGACCATCGGACAGCTCGAACTGACGCGCTTCCCCAATGAGTCCGGCCTCAATTCCATCGGCGACAATCTGTTCCTGGAAACTCCGGCCTCCGGGCCGCCCCAGGCCGGCGTCCCCGGCTCGGTCGGTTACGGCACCATCGTTCAGGGCTTCCTGGAAACCGCCAATGTCAATTCGGTGGACGAGATCACGGCCCTGATCAGCGCCCAGCGCGCCTATGAAATGAATTCCAAGGTCATCACCGCGGCAGACCAGATGCTGCAGAACACATCGCGCCTGGGAGGCGGCTGACCATGAAACGCTTTGCTCTGTTCGCTCTGATGCTGCTGGCCGCGCCCGCCGCCCATGCGCAAACCGGTGTGCGCATCGTGGTCCCCGCGCACGACATCGCGCGCGGCGAAGTGATCGCCGAATCCGATCTCACCACCGCCCTGGTCGATGGCGCGGCGCTGATGTCGGGCGTGGTCATGCGCGCCGATGCGATTTCCGGCATGCAGACCCGCCGCGTATTGCGTGCCGGCGAGCCGCTGCGCGCCGACGATGTGCGCCGTCCCGTCATGGTCAGCAAGGGCCAGACCGTCACCATGCTGTTCACCGCCCCCGGCGTGGAACTGACCGCCATGGGCCGCGCCATGGGCGAAGGCGGGGTGGGCGACATGGTCACCGTCCAGAACCCGGTTTCGTTCCGCATGATTACCGCCACCGTCACCGGTCCCGGCACGGTGCGCGCCATCGCCGCCACGCCCGTCATCACCGCCCGCAAATAGGATACGCCATGAAAGTCCTGGCCAAAATCGCCGCCATCTCGCTGCTGGGCAGCGCCCTCAGCGGTTGCTTCGCGATGGACCGCATCGAAAATATCGGCAAGCCGCCGAAACTGGAGCCGGTGGGCAATCCCGCGGGGGCGCAGCTGGTGCAGGCCATCCCCTCCACGCCGCCGATCAGTCATGCCGGCAATTCGCTGTGGCAGCCGGGCGCGAAAAGCTTCTTCCAGGATCCCCGCGCCAGCCGGGTGGGCGATGTGATCACGGTGAATGTGTCGGTCGCCGACGCCGCCAAGATGCAGAACGCCACCGTCCGCTCCCGCGCCAATACGGAAGACGCCAACCTGACCAACTTCTTCGGCCTGGAAGGCGTCATTCCGCCGGGCATCGATCCGGCCAAGCTGATCAACATGGGTTCGAACATGTCGAATACCGGCACCGGTTCGGTCAACCGCTCCGAAAGCATCAACCTGACGCTGGCCGCGCTGGTGGCGCAGGTTCTGCCCAACGGCAATCTGGTCATCAGCGGCCATCAGCAGATGCGGGTGAATGGCGAACTGCGCGACCTGCAGGTGTCGGGCATCGTGCGCAACCAGGACATCACCAACACCAACACCGTCAACCTGTCCCAGATCGCCGAGGCGCGCATCTCCTATGGCGGCCGTGGCACGGTCAGCGACGTGCAGACGCCGCGCTACGGTTCGGAGTTCATCGATTCGATCATGCCATGGTGACATCCCGCGAGGGATGTCACCCCAAACAAAGCGACATCCCGCGAACGATACTGCCCATGCGCGAACGCACAGGCATCACGAAATTTTGAGTGGGGTTCGGAAGGCCGGGAAGCATATCCCGGCCTTCAATTTTCCACGCCGAACCAAGGTCCATCCTCAATTGCCAGCCGGCAATCCCAAATGTCATGGCCCATCCCCCGGTCCGCGCTATGCGCGTCCGGAGGACATGCTTTACGTGGGCCATCCAGGGCAACGGCACAATTTGGAGAAGTCTTTGGATGGCCCGGGCAAGCCAGACCATTTCAAGTCGCTGTTCGGGCTATCGGTAACGAGTCCCGATCCCTAGTCGTCTCTGTAGACTTTTTCGCGCCGTTCATGGCGCTCTTGCGCTGAGCCCCGCGCGCGGATGCGCGCACTCGAAGAGCCATCGAGGCGCGGATCAGTCGTCCCTGTAGACTTTTTCACGCCGTTCATGGCGCTCTTGCGCCTCGATGGACAGCGTCGCGATGGGCCGCGCATCCAGCCGCTTCAGCGAGATCGGCTCGCCGGTCTCCTCGCAGAAGCCATAAGAGCCGTCCTCGATCCGGCGCAGCGCCGCGTCGATCTTGGCGATCAGCTTGCGCTGGCGGTCACGGGTGCGCAGTTCAAGCTGGCGCTCGGCTTCGGTGGATGCCCGATCGGCAAGATCGGCATGGGGCACGGTCTCGGCCTGGAGATTCTGGATGGTCTCGCGGCTTTCCTTGAGGATTTCCTCTTTCCAGACATTGAGCTTGCGGCGGAAATATTCGCGCTGGCGCTCATTCATGAAGGGTTCGCTTTCCGACGGCCGGTAGTCGGCCGGGATTTGGGTTCCCATGCACACTCCTTCGACACGCTTCTCGAACAGGCAGCCTTAACGATTCCAAGGGCCGCGGGCCGGGGTTATAGCGATGGCACAACCCGCCAGCAATCGGATTTCCAAGACAGGGTGACTATCGGATTTTTGCTGTCGGGGACGGCAATAAGCAGGCAATTCCGCCCAGCTTTGCGTCACCCGAAATGCAGTTAATGCACAGGAATCGGGCGGTGAAGGGGATTTCCGGCTTTGAATCCCGGCGGCTCTGATTCTTCTGTGGGGAGAGGACAGTCGGCTCTGGGTCCCCGCCTTCGCGGGGACATCGTTCGCACGAACGACTTAGGCCCGAAGGGGGCCTAAGTCGTGTGCTCACGATGGTTGCGGGGACAGGATTTGAACCTGTGACCTTCAGGTTATGAGCCTGACGAGCTACCGGGCTGCTCCACCCCGCGTCACAAAGGGTGCGCGGATATAGGCCAAGCTCACCATCCCTGTCTACCCCTACTATGTCGTCCGGCAGGGTCATGTAAGGCCCTGGAACTTCCCCATATTTTACAGCCCTTTAATCCGGTCCGGCTAATCTGGGCGTCACGAGTGCCGGGGAAGCCTCATGCGTTCAACTCTGTTCGGCCTGCCGCTTGCGGCGGGGCTCCTGTTTTGTGCGCCTGTATTCGCACAGGACGCACCGCAGCCCAGCCTGTGGCGGCGGGGCGCGGACCTTTTCGATCAGGGCAAGCTGTTGGCAACCGGCGGCGTCAGCCAGGTGGAGGGCGCGGGCGGCGGCGGCCTGGCCAACTGGGCGCTGATCTCCGGCTATGGCACCGACAATGGCATCGGCCTGAACGGCCATTACACCTATGTCGGCCTGCCCGACTACCATCTGCACACCATGGGCGTCGCCGTCGGCCTGTTCGACCGGCTGGAGCTGTCTTACGCCTGGCAGGAATTCAACACCCGCTCCGTCGGCGCGGCTCTGGGCCTGGGCCAGGGCTACACGTTCCATCAGAATATTTTCGGCGCCAAGCTGAAGCTCGTCGGCGACATCGTCTATGACCAGGATAGCTGGATGCCGCAGATTTCCATCGGCCTGCAGCACAAGGAAAATGACCGCGGCGCGGTGATCGCCTTTGTCGGCGGCAAGGGCTCTGTCGGCACCGATTTCTATCTCGCCGCTTCAAAGTTGTTCCTGGCGCAGAGCGTGCTCGCCAATGTCACCCTACGCGAGACCAAGGCCAACCAGTTCGGGATTCTTGGCTTTGGCGGCGACAAGTATGATGACTACTCCACCCAGGTCGAAACCTCGCTGGCCTATCTGTTCAGCAAGGATTTCGCGCTGGGCGCGGAATTCCGCACCAAGCCCAGCAACCTCAGCATCGCCAAGGAGCAGAATGGCTGGGATATTTTTGCGGCCTATTTCCTCAACAAGAATCTCTCGCTGACGGCGGCTTATGTCGATCTGGGCAATATCGTGATCCGCAACCACCAACGCGGCGCCTATGTCTCGCTGCAGGCAGGTCTGTGATGAAACAAATGCTTCGCATCTGTGCCTTCGCCGGCACGCTGGCCATCGCGCCCGCCGTCGCGGATGAGGATACGCTCTTCGCCGACCTGGGCGGTCAGAAGGGCATCGACAGGATCGTGGAAAAATCAGTGGACAATTATCTCGCCGATCCGCGCATCGGCGCGATCTTCGACGAATCCAACATCGAGCGGATTCGTGCCCAGTTGAAAGACCATTTCTGCATGGTGGCGGGCGGACCGTGCAAATATGCCGGCCATTCCATGAGTGACGCTCATCGCGGGCTGCATCTGACCAACGCCAATTTCAATGCCCTGGTCGAGGATTTGCAATCCGCCATGGATTTCCTGGGCGTCCCCTTCATCACCCAAAACCGGTTGCTGGCGCGCCTGGCGCCGATGCAGCACGATGTGGTGACCCGATGAAAAGGCTTCTTGCCCTGCTGCTGGTCGCGGTTATGCCCGCGACGGCGTTCGCCGCCGACAAGGTGATCGTGCAGAAAGGCCGCGCCTTTAATCCGAAGGACGTAACGGTCAACCGCGGCGATACGCTGACCTTCACCAACGAGGACGAGTTCATCCATCAGATGTATGCGACGGATCTGTTCGATTCCGACGAGCGCAGTCCCGGCCAGAAACTGACAGAGGATTTCCCCCGCAGCGGCACGTTCGAGGTGCGCTGCCACATCCACCCCAAGATGAAGCTGGTGGTGCGGGTGAACTAGGTCAAGGGTTCATTAACCCCGAACCGGCATGGTGGTATAACCGACCCGAGCCGGGTGATGAGATGTTCCGCCCTTTGCTTGCCGCTCTCGCGCTGCTTCTCGCCGCCGCGCCCGCCCTTGCCGCCGATACGGTTGTGAGCCAGAAAAACCGCGTTTTCCGGCCCCTGGAAGTGACCATCAACCGCGGCGACGCGGTCATCTTCACCAACGAAGACAATTTCCTGCACCAGATCTATGTCAACGGCCTGTTCGACTCCGAGGAAAAGGCCCCGGGCGAGGATTTGAAGGAAGTCTTCACCCAGTCCGGCACTTTCCAGGTTCGCTGTCACATCCATCCCACCATGAAGATGACGGTGCGGGTCCGATAACGCCGTCCATTTCCTCGCTGCTTAAGGCGGCATAAACCCCGAATCCGCGACACTGAGCGGGGTTCTGCACGGACGCGCAGCCGCGGCATGTCACTGGCCAGATACACGATCGGCGCCAAGATTTTTGGCGCCTTTGTCGCCATGAGCGTCATCATCGGCGTCATGGGCGTGGCGGGCTATGGCGTGCTGGCCGCGGCGGGCAATATCGCCGTTACCATCTTCGACGGCCCGTTGATGGCGATCAACTATGCCCGCGCCGCCCAGTCCGATTTCATCGAGATGCAGCTTGCCGAACTGCGCTACGAAACGGCCGCGCCGAAAGACCGAGAAGCCATCGTCGAGGAAATCGCCGCCCTCGCCACCGCCTTCGAGGAGGACCTGGATGTTGCCGACCAGCGCTCCCTCGCCGTCGATGAGCAGGCGCTGATTGCTGAGATCGGTCCGCTGTTCAAGGAGTGGCGCAAGGAACGCACCCTGGGCCATGCCGACAAATTGCAAACGCTAGATAAGTTGATCGACGAGAAGTTCGACCTGCTGATCGAACTGAATACGGATCACAGCTTCATTGGCCGCCGCAAGACGGTCACCAACATCCGCTACTACAAGTACGCCATCATCGGCTTCACCGTGATGGCGCTGCTGATGGCGGGCGGCATAACCCTGTATCTGCGCCGCCGCATCATCCGGCCCCTGGCTGCCGCCGCGACGGTCGCCGACCGCATCGCCAGGGGTGAGCTTCAGACCCGGATTCCCGACGGCGACCGCGACGAAACTGGCGCGCTGCTCAACTCCATGACGGTGATGCAGGCCAGCATCCGCGAAATGATGTCGCGCGAGACCGAACTGCGCCGCTCCGCAGAGAACCGGCTGGTGGATGCGCTTGAGACCTCGCGCGAAGGCGTCATCCTGGTCGCGCCGGATGGCCGCATCGCGCTGGCCAATGGCCGCCTGAAGGATTTCTTTCCCGCCATCGCGAATGACATCGTGCCGGGCCGCGACTTCGACGAAGTGCTGGGCATCATGCAGACCCAGCTTGCACTTCCCGACAGTGACGGCGTGATCGACAGTTCCGGCCATATCGAACTGGAACTCGCCGATGGCCGCTGGCTGCGCATGACCGCCAGCAACACCAGCGAAGGCGGCTCGATCATTTTCCTGTCCGACTTCACCCTCATCAAGGAGCGCGAGGAATCGCTGCGCCGCGCCAAGCGCGAAGCCGAAGCGGCCAACGCCTCCAAGACCCGCTTCCTGGCTAATATGAGCCATGAACTGCGCACCCCGCTCAACGCCATCATCGGGTTCTCCGATATCATTTCGGGCGAGCTGTTCGGGCCGATCAGCAATGCGCGGTATCTGGATTATTCCCAGGACATCCTGCGCAGCGGCAGGCATCTGCTGGCGGTGATCAATTCGGTTCTCGACCTGTCCAAGAGCGAATCCGGCCAGATGCAGCTCGACGCGCGCCCGCTCGACATGGCCGAAGTGCTTGCCGATTGCGTGTCGATGATGCGCGAACAATGCAACGATGCGGGGCTGATGTTTACGGTCTCCGCGATGGGCGAAATGCCGATGGAAGGCGACACCGCCAAGCTTCGCCAGGTTTTCCTCAATCTCCTCTCCAACGCGATAAAGGTCACCGAAAGGGGCGGCTCGGTCAGCCTCGCCGCCGCCGCCGCG
>JAFIHO010000040.1 GCA_017849395.1 Hyphomicrobiales bacterium | reverse complement strand
CCTGGCCAATTCGTCGGTGTTCGATCTGTTCCGCTATGACGGCTCGAAGACGGGCGGCGATCTCGAGGCGACGCGGCGTTGGGTCAGCCTGACCACCGGCCTGACGAAATATGAAAGCGCGGGGTTGTTGAAGCTGTTTGCATTCCCGGAGGACGCGCAGGTTCTGGACATTGGCGGCAACAGCGGCGAGATGGCGCGCGCGATCTGTGCGGCGCATCCCGGCGCGCAGGTCACGGTGTTCGACCTGCCGTTGGTCTGCACCATCGGGCGTGGGCATGTGAAGGATTCGCCGGAAGCCTCGCGCATCCGTTTTGTGGAGGGCGATGCGCGGCGCGATCCCCTGCCCGCCGGCATGGATGTGGCGCTGTTCAAGTCGGTGCTGCATGACTGGCCGGAGGATGGCGCGCGGCACCTGCTGGATGCGGCGGCCAAGGCGTTGAAGCCGGGCGGTCAGATCGTGATCTTCGAGCGGTTGCCCTTCGAGCTGGAACGGCATCTTGGCTATCACGAGATCTCCAACCTAATGTTCCTGCATCATCTGCGGAAGCCGGATTTCTATCGCGCGCGGCTGGCGGCGACAGGGTTCGACATCGTGGCGGAGGCGCAGATCGAACTGGATATGCCGTTCTTCCTGCTGGCGGGGAAGAAAGTATAATTCAAGCATAACGGCCCGCGAAGGCGAGCGTGTCGAGATCCTGTTCGTCGGATTGCAGCAGCTCGAAACGGCGCGCGGCGAAGTGGCGGCCGGCGCGCCATTGCTGCAGACGCATCAGCCGTAACGCCAGCGCCGTGCGCAGGTCGCTTTCGTCAAGCCCCATCAACAGCCGCGCAGCGCGGGGTGCGTTGTTGGACAGAATCTGGTCTTCCAGCGACACGATGATCTCATATTCGCCGCGGTCGCCCTGACGCGCGGCACGGCCGATCAATTGGCGGTCCAGCCGCTCCGATTCATGCAGCTCGGTCAGGATGACGCGCAGGCCACCGCGTTCCTCGACACCCTTGCCAAGTTTAATATCGGTGCCGCGTCCCGCCATGTTGGTGGCGATGGTGATGGCATGGAGTTCGCCCGCGCGGGCTACGATGTCGGCTTCGTCCTTGTCCTGGCGCGCGTTGAGCACCTGATGGGGCAGGCGCGCGCGGGTCAGGACCGCGCTCAACGCTTCCGACGCACCCACCGTCCGGGTACCGATCAGCACCGGCTGGGCCCGCGAATGCAGGGCCGAAACGCGTTCGGCCACGCGGGACCATTTGTCCTCGATGGTTCGCAGGACCTGAGCGCCGCGATCTTCCAGCCGGGCGGGGCGATGCGTGGGTATGCGGGTGACCGGCAGGTCATATGTTGACCACATCTCGCCCGCAACTTCGCCCGCCGTGCCGGTCATGCCGCCCAGATGATGATAATGGCGGAAGAAGCGCTGGAAGCTGAGGCGCGACAGGGTTTCGTTGGGATGGGTGATCGGCACGCCTTCCTTCAACTCGATCAATTGATGCAGGCCCTGCTCCCAGTTGCGGTCGGGCATGGGGCGGCCGGTATTCTCGTCGATGATGATGACCTTGCCGTCGCGCACCAGATAATGGCTGTCGCGGTCGAACAGGGTCAGCGCCACCAGCGCCTGACGGCCGAGTTCGAGACGGCGCATGCGCCCCGTCCAGGCGGGACCGAGATTCTCGCTGAGGTCCATGATGCGCCATTCGCCATCGCGCGTCAGATCAAGGCGGCGGGCAAGTTTCTCTACCGTATAGTCCGCGCCCTCCTTCAGGCTGCGCGCGATCTGGAGCGCCTGGGCGAGCACCGCTTCTTCCTGGATGTTGCCGTGCCCGCCGCCGGAAACCACGAGAGGCGTGCGCGCTTCGTCCAGCAGCACGCTGTCGGCTTCGTCCACAATGGCAAAATGAAGACCGCGCATCATGAGCGAGTCGTCCATAAAGCGGCGGCCTTTCAGCCGCTGGGCATGCAGTTGCAGAGGATCGGCGCCGGACAGAAGCAGGCCGTCGCGCATGTAATCGAACACCAGTTCCTTGTTGGCGCAGTAGACGACGTCCCGTGCATATTGCGCGCGGCGGTCCGGCGCGGGGGTCTGGCGCACCACGCAGCCGACCGTGAGGCCCAGCAGATGATAGACCGGTGTCATCAGTTCTGCGTCGCGCTGGGCGAGGTAATCATTGACCGTCAGGACGTGCACCGGCACGCCCGCCAGCGCGGCGGCGGCGGCGGGCAAGGTGGCCGTCAGTGTCTTGCCCTCGCCCGTGCGCATTTCGGCAATCGTGCCGTGATAGATGGCGAGGCCGCCCAGTATCTGGCTTTCGAAATGATGCATGCCCAGAACACGGCCTGCCGCCTCGCGCACCAGCGCGAAGGCGCCTGTCAGCGCATCGGGGGCGTCTGCATGTGCCACCAGCTTTTCGCGGAAGGCGCGCACATGGGCGGAGAATTCTGCATCGCTCAGCCGTTCGAGCCGCGCGCCCTCTTCGAGGATGGCGGGAAGAAAGCGGCGATAGCGGGCGGGCGTCAGGGCCAGGGGCCGCGCCACCATGCCGTGCAGCGCATGCGCGGTTCTGTGCAGCAGGCCGTCGCGCTGGGGGCGCCGCTGGGGGCGTTCGATCGGGGAACGCGCCATACGGCGGGGCGGGCTAAACATTGAGACGGTTCAGCAGAAGCGCGCGCGCCGCGCGATACCAGCGATAGCCCAGCGGCTCCCAGTCGTGGCGGAACAGCGCATAGACCCGTTCCTGCACCGGATGATCGCCGAGGCCGGGTGCGGCGATGTCCACGCGATAGAAGCGCTGGAACGATGTCAGCGGATCATGTGCGCGCGGATCGGGCGCGAAGAGGCCGCCGCCTTCGCTGGACAATACACTGCTGGGCAGGCTGTTGTCGCTGGCGGGAGTAACTCGAAGGATGCGGCCTTCGACCGTCCGGCCGCGCGCCGTGGCGAAGCGCAGGAAGGGGCGCGAGTGTCGGTTGCGCACCGGGTCGATGGCGTCTTCCGGCACCAGCACTACCGCCATCATGCGGGCAGGATCGGCGATGAAGCCGATGCGCTCGCCGCGGCGGAAGAAGCGGCCGGTCAGGTCGTCGGCATCGGGTAGCAGGAACGCCCCGCCCACGGCGCTGGTTAGGTTAAGGCTCTGTGCGCGTGCTTTCGCGGTGGCAAGCTGATCCTGCAGGAATTTCACGTCGCCGCTCTGGATCAGCGTCTGGGTCGGGTTGGCAAAGGCGGCCTGGCGCGTCTGTTCCGCCTGGGCCAGTTGCGCCGCCAGAACTTTCACCCGCGCGTCACTTTCGGGGTTGGAGAATTTGACCAGCAACTGTCCGGGCTTCACCGGGCTTCCGGGTTTTGCGGCGATGGCTTCCACCATTCCGGTTTCTCCGGCGCGCAGGATGGCCTTGTCCTCGACCCACACCAAGCCCTCGGCGCTGGTCGCATAGGGCAGCGGGACAACGAACAGGAACAGCAGCAACAGCGCCAGCGCGCCGCCGGACCAGAAATAGATTTTCTCCGCCTTGGGCCTAAGGCGGCCGTCGCGCAACGGAGCGCGGATTGTTTTCAGCAGCGGTGCGATCAGCGTCATGTACATCGACCACACCGCCACGAAGAAGCCAATGAACAGGTAGCGCGACGTGACCAGAAGCGAGATCGCCAGCAGCACCACCACGCGATAGACGAAAGACAGGATGGAATAACCCGCAAGCCAGAACGCCTCGCCCCGCGACCAGGCGGGCGGATTGACGTCCCGCACCCCGAACAGATGGCGCTTGGTCAGCCAACCAACCTGTTCATTGCCGCGCTGGGCGAGATTGGGAATCTCGATCAGGTCGGCCAGTACATAATAGGCATCGAAGCGCAGCAGCGGATTGACGTTGAACAGAAGGGTGG
>JAFIHO010000388.1 GCA_017849395.1 Hyphomicrobiales bacterium | reverse complement strand
GCCGCCGCCGAACAGGCCGCCAACGAGGAACAGGATCACGACGATGAGGACAATGAAGGGCAGGATGCCGCCGTCTTCTCCGTTCCCCCGGTTCTGCAACTGCGCCGCCGCCTTGGCCGCACGGGCTTCGGCTTCGGACGTCTCCAGCGACAATTGGGTGATCAGCGCGTCCACGCCCGCCGTCACGCCGCCGTCATAATCGCGGTTGCGGAATTTCGGCAGGATCTGGGTCTGTATGATGAGCGAGGAAAATGCGTCGGTCAGAATCGGTTCGAGACCATAACCGACCTCGATGCGCACGCGCCTTTCGTTCGGCGCGACGATCAGCAGCGCGCCATTGTTCATCTTGGCCTGGCCGATGCCCCAGGCGCGGCCAAGCTGATAGCCGAAATCGGAAATCTCGTAACCCTGCAGGGATGGCAGGGTGACGACCACGAGCTGGCGGGAATTCTTCGCCTCCAGCGCCGCCAGCTTGGTGTCCAGGCTTTCGCGCGTGGCGGGCGACAGGATGTTCGCCGCATCCACCACCCGCCCCGTCAGTGCCGGGAATTTCGGCGCGGACAGGGTGGGCGTGGCAAGACACAGGAAGGCGAGTATGGCGGCGAGAAACCGCATCGGGTGTTACTGGCCTGCGGGCTTGGGCGTTTCCGCGCCGGGGAAGCTGACCGTCGGTGCGGTCTGGGCCGCAGCCGTGGCCTGGAACTGAACCGCCTGCTTGTAGGATTTGTAGAAAGTGGCGGCCCACAGCGAACCAGGGATGGTGACCAGTTCGGTGTTATAGTCCTGCACCGCCGCATTATAGTCGCGGCGCGCGATCTCGATACGGTTTTCGGTGCCTTCGATCTGCGATTGCAGCGCGATGAAGTTCTGGTTCGACTTCAGGTCGGGATAGGCCTCGCTGATCGCCATCAGGCGTCCAAGAACGCCGGACAACTGGGTTTGCGCCTGCTGAAATTTCTCGAAGGCGGCGGGGTCTGTGATGGTGGATGCGTCCACCTTCACCTGGGTCGCGCTGGCGCGCGCCTGAGTGACGGCGGTCAGCACGGATTTCTCCTGTGCCGCGTAACCGGCGACGGTGTTCACCAGGTTGGGAATCAGGTCGCTGCGGCGCTGATAGGCCGCCTGTACGTCGGCCCAGCGCGCTTTCACCGTCTGGTCCTTGGTGGGAATGTTGTTCACCCCGCATCCAGCCAGCAGGAGCACCACGCCCATTGCGGCCAGGATTTTCGGTAATGTCTTGGAAATGCTCATTTGGGCCCTTTCCAGGCTAGAATAACCGCGCTGAAGATGGGGAATCGTGGCGGAACCGCAAGCGGCCCGCCGCAAAATAATGCCCTTGCATTTGGGCGGGTTGCCGATAAGCGGCTTGCGTCAATTACGCGACCGGGCCCGACGTACGGACGAATCCTTTACCGGCGCGCCCTGCGCTTTGGCAGTCGTCAGCAGAGCGGCGCAATTGGCATCCTTGGCCAATCCCGGGTCGATGAAGGCGAAGATCGCGGCGAAAGGATTGAGCAGCCCAAGCGCCGCTCCGATACCGCCCTGGGTGATGATGGGGCCGGCATCGACGCCAAGCGCCGGTTTCGTCCAGGGTCCACTGGCCGTGATCGGCGCGCGTACCCGCAGCAACTGGAAGGATTTCGGCTTCCCCGCCAGTTTGAGGTCCAGCGTTTCGTTGCGCAGGTCGATGCGGCCCTGCCCGTCCACGCGCACCGGCTCGGTATCGAACACAAATTGCTGGGCGGTCAGGACGCCATCCTTTGCAGCGAAATGGCCGACAGCGCAACGCACATCGGTGTTGGTCGTGTTGCCGGTGAGGGTCAGGCCCAGCGCGCTGATGACATTGACACCCAGCCATTCGGCCAGCGACAGACGCACCTGGCCGGACGGAATGACGGCGGTGAACTGACCATTCGCTGTCGAAGCCGTCTTGTGTACCGAATTGCCCGTGCCCGTCAGCTTCGCCCGCGCCTCCAGGATGCCCGTGGCGGGCTTATCCTTGCCGGGAATGAAATGCTCGATATGGAGGTCGCTGATGCGGCCATCGACCGATGTGATGGGCGTTTGCCCGCGCGCGTCGATCTTCAGGCTGCCACTAAGCTTTCCGGCAGTGAAGCCGAAGGACAGCGGGTTCAGTTGCAGCACGCCGTCCTTCAGATCGATATGGGTCACAAGACCGGTCAGCGGGAAGTCCCGCGAGCGGATGCTGGTGGCGGCGTAATCGACATCGGCGTTGGTCTGACGCAACCGCTCGGTATGCAAAGGCGTATCGGGCAGCAGATAGGGAGTTTTCACCGGAGCGGATTTTCCGCCGCCCACCAGTGCGCCCAGATCGTCGAAATTCAGCACGCGCGACGCCAGCTTGCCCGTAAGCGCGGGCACCTTCCCCGACGCGTTCACCGACAACTCGCCGGAAATATCGGACGAACCCAGTTCGCCTTCGATATTGGTCAAGCGGTATACGCCCGCATCACGGGTCACCGACATCCGCACCCGGTAAGGCGGCGTGCCGGGGAGCGCCAGGCCTGTCAGAAAATAAAGGTCTGCCAGATTCGCGCCCGTGACATTGATCCGCGCGCCGAAGCGGTCGAGCTGGAAGGGCTGGGTGATGCGGCCCTCTATCAATGCATGGGTGTCGCCCGCGCGCACATCGGCTTTGAAATCATACGGACGGCTGGCATCGACATTCAGCAGCGGGCCGCCCTTTACATCCGCCCGGAAGATGTTGCCGTTCAGCGTGCCGTCTCCCTGCAGGGAGAAAGCGGCGTTCTTGCCGCCGCTCTCCTCGCTGGAGGAAATGCCGCCGGTGAATTTCAGTTTGCGGACGGCATCGTCGATTTCGACATGACCCTGATTGACGATCAGGCGACGGATCGGCGGCAGCTTGCTGCTGGCGCCGCTGCCCTGCCAGTTGTTGCGTCCGTTCGCCGCGCGTACGACCAGTACATCTGGCCGGTCGATGGAAAGAACCGGAAGGATGAGATCACCGAACAGCGCGGGGAACAGGCGGAATTCCACATGCAGAGCCTGAACGGTCGCGGCGTGCGGTTTGCCGACCCAATCCGGATTGCCGATGAATATGCCGCGAGCGTCGATGCGGGGCTGGAAGCGGAACAGTTCGACTTTCAGGTCGCCATCAATGCGGACTTCGCGCCCCATGCGGTGTGAGAGGTATCGGCTTACCGGGCCGCGCATCTGGTTCCAGTCGAGGAAATAAAGAGTCACCACGGCCCCAAGCAACAGCGCCACCAGCGTTGCCGCTGTCCATTTGGCGAAACCGCGCCGAGTGAAACGGAACTCGCGGAAGTCCGAAACGATGCGGTCGCGGAGCCTGTGCCTTTGCCCGTAATGCGAAACCGACATGACGTATCAACCGTTTGGTGAGTTCCTTCCATCTGCTAACGTCCGACTCGGAAATGGGCTTCGGGAAAAATTCCGAAACGTAAACAACGTGTCCGCGTTGGAACTTTGGCGAACGGGTGGCAATGCCGCACAAGCCATTCACGATCCGGGCCTGGCGATTTCTGGAGGAGCGTCATTCGCTGCGCCGGACGCTGAATGCGTGGCTGGAACTTTTGAAGGAAAGTTTTACCGGCTTCATCGACGATCATGCGCTGACGCGCGGCGCGGCGATCGCCTTTTATGCCGTGACGGCGCTGGCCCCGGTTCTGTTCATCGCGGGCGGGATCGCCAGCCTTGCCTATGGCCAGGACGCCGCCAGCGGCGCGATCCATTACCGCCTTCGCCAAATCATGAGCCGCGAAAGCGCCGACCTGTTGCAGGCTGCGATCCTGCATGTCCAGAACAGCGATCCATCCCTGCTGGGCGGATTGCTGGGCGCCTTCGCGCTGGTGATTACCGCATCGGGCGTGTTCACGGAGATGGAGGACGCCCTCAATGTGATCTGGAAGGCGCCGCGCACGGAATCCTATTTCTATCAGGTTCTGCGCGGCCGGGTGCTCAGTCTGGGGATGGTGGTGGTGCTGGGACTGGTTCTGATGCTCTCCATGATCGTCGCGTCGGGCGTGGGTTTGCTGGCGCGTTATCTGGACCGAGCCACCCCCCTGTCATACCTGGTGATCGGTCCCATCAATCTGGGCCTGTCCTTCGTGCTGGCCACGCTGCTGTTCGCGGCAATCTACAAATTGCTGCCCAACAAGCGGCTGGAATGGCGTGACGTGTGGCCGGGCGCGGTGGGAACAGCCCTTCTGTTCCAGTTCGGCCAGTTGCTGATCGGTTTCTATCTCGTCAATTTCATCTCGGCCAGCGCCTATGGCGTGGCAGGCGGTGTGATCGTGTTGCTGGTGTGGGCCTATTACAGCGCGCAGATATTCCTGCTTGGCGCGGAGTTCACCAAAGTATGGGCCCGCCGCTATGGAAGTCAGCGCGAATAGAACGAAGCTGCCTTCCGCTGGGGGCGGCACTGAAACGCGCCGGACACATAATAATAGTTCATCGCGTTTGCGAGGTGCCAATAATGTCCCGCGCGCAAATCGGAAGGCGCTGCAAGTGGCGAGGCGAACCCGGCGTCCCGGCATGCGCGCGCAACCAGGTCCGGCAGAGGGGCTTGCGAAAATGCGGACACCATCATCTTTCCGGCTACGCCATCCTGCGATACCCAGGCGGCGAAATCTCCGTCCGGGGGCAGCCCCGACTTCCCGGTGCTGCGTTCCGCGAATACTTGCGGCACCGGATCGTAAAACCCTGGAAAAACGCGCCAAGCCGCCTTCACCCACGGCTTGTGCTGCATGTTGTGGTACATGAGGGAATTGGCATTCGCCATATAGTGCCAGCCCAGCAGAAAACTCGCGGCGAGCACGGCGGTCTTCATCGCGGGGAGCGGCAGGAAAGGCCGATGAATGGCCCCGAGTTCCTGCCAGCACCAGAAAAGCACCGGCACGATGAGCCATGTGCAGTAGCGCATATAGATCCATTCTCCGGGATTCCAGTTCGCCTGGAAGGTCAGCGGAAATGCCATCAGCAGGATTCCGAGCAGCAGCAGATCGCGTTTGCGGACCACGCCGCCGCCTTTTGCCGCGCGAAAAATGCGAATGCCTGCAAGACCGGCAAAAAGCATGGACACCGGCGGGCAGACGATGACCAGGCCCTGATTCAGGTCCAAAAAGACGGAGACGAATTTTTCCATCGTGACGTGGGAGAATGAAACCGCGCCGAACGGAACAAGCGGATTTAGCGCGCCGAAAGTCCGCAGCGACCAAACGATGGGAACAAGGGTGATGCAAAACGGCAGGGCAAATACGCGCAGCAGCGTCCGGAAAAGTTGACCGCGCCCGGCGCGATACATTTCCAGCCAGGACGGAGCCGCCCACAGGATCAGGATCAACTGGAACAGGTTGATGCTGGGATTTTGCAGCCCTCCAACGGCGAGGAACAGGGAACTGGCCGCATGGCGGCCGGTGAGCAGCGCGGCCAGGGCGAGGAAGATCATGCAGGTCGAAAGCACCTCCGGCCCCGGCCATTTGAGGTGAAGCCAGAGCGGCCCGGTAAACAGGAGGACGAGCACGGGCAGAATATCCGGGGAGGCGCGCGCCAACCGGATGCCGGCCAGGAGTGTGACGAGAACCAGCAGAAAATTCGTGATGAAGAACATGTCCCGTGGATCGCGGCCCAGGCGGAGATTTACCGCCAGGATCGGCGCGGCGAGTGCCGAATAGGCCCAGAAGTGGGCAGAATAAATCCGGCCGTCGCTGCCCTTCAGCAGAATATTCGGCGCGCTGTGGAACAGCGTGCGAGCGTCCGTGCGGACATCGTCGGAAAGGACGAGATCGTGATTTCTGGCCAGGGCCAGCGCGGTGGCGCCATAAGTGGCACCGTCTCCCTGGATCCATCCCCCCGGAGCCTTGTAGGCGGCCAGTGCGCAGAGCACCAACATGAAAAGGCCAAAGAGGACTGGAATCCGGCTGTCACCAGTCGTCAACCAACCCTCCGGCCACATCCCGGATAAGAGTGCCAGACCGAAACCGGATTTGTCTACCTAGAGCGTATTCGCCGTGCTGATCGGAGCCAGCGGCGCGAAAGATGCCGCCGCGTTGGCCGCCAGCACCGCGTCCTTCGGCGCAACCTGATGGCGCAGGAACGCAGCGCGGTCGGCCGAGGGCTTGTCGCCCGCCATCGCGGCGATGGAATACCAGCGCAGCGCGTCGTTCAGGCTCTGCTTCACGCCCAGACCACGCTCATAGAGCACCGCGAGGTCGAAAGCGGAATCGACATAGCCACGTTCGGCGGCGCGCTGGAACCAGTGCGCGGCCTTCGCTTCGTCCTTCTGCGTGCCCAGGCCTTCGGCGTAGGCAATGGCGAGATTGTGCATCGCCTTGATGTTACCCTTCTCGGCGGCGGCCGAGAAAAGCTTGAAGGCACGCGGCGGATCGGCGGTGATGCCGGGCCGCACCGGACCCTTCTGATAGAGCGTGCCCAGCAGATACTGCGCCACCGGCTCGCCGCGCTCGGCAGCCTGGGTGGCCCAGCGCAGGGCTGCCAGAGGATTCTTTTCGACGCCGTCGCCGCGCAGATAGGCAAAAGCGAGCTGGGACTGTGCCCGGCTGTCGCCGCTGTCGGCGCGGGCCTTCAACTGGCTCAGCGGTGTGCCGGCAAGCTGGCGGTGGAAGATGCCGGCGCCGCTCTCGATTGCCTGGGTCGCGCGGGCGCCGCCGCCCAGCACCAGTCCCACGCTGGCGAAGACCGCCACGAGGCACAGGATGCCCGCGGCGATCCAGCGCAAGCGGCTGGTGGCCTGGTCGGGCTGGATTTCAACGGGCACGGCGGCGCGGGCCGCCTTGCGGGCATTGGCGAGAACGTCAGTCATCTCTTCTCTCGAATAATAATCGGCCTCGGGCTCATCCGGGGATTGCCGGCCGGTTTCGGAAGCGACTTCGATTTCCGGAAGATCGTCGTCTTGTTGGATTTCGGTGGACGCCATCTCGAAGGGCAATTCGGGTTCTTCCATCGCCGGCGCAAATGGCATGGCCGCTTCGACGGGAATCTCCGGCTCGTCCGCCTCGAACTCCTCAACCGGCGGCTGGGCAGGTTCGGGATGGGCGATGCGCGCGATGCGTTCGGCCGGTACGGCGCGCGGAATTTCGATCACCGGCTTGGTGAAGTTCACCGCGACCGGCACAAGGCTCTGGGCGGCAAGGCGCTCTTCAAGCAGCGCGATGGCGCGCGACTGATCGCGCGCATTGGCTTCCGCCCGCGCCTCCAGCGCAGTGAGCGCGCGTTCGAACACCCGCAGACGGCGCTCCAGCCACGCATCCGCGGGCGGCGGCGGAAATTGGGCCGCATCGGAAACAGACTCGGCCTGGGTACCCAGCGCGGCCATCAACGCGTCCTTGTTGGCGAAGTGATTGTTGAATTCGGCGCGGTCGATACCCGCTTCGGCGCAAACGGCGCGCACGGAAAACTTGCCGCCGTCCTGGGCCAGCAACGCGCGCGCGGCAGTCAGCAGCGCCGATTTCGCGTTCCCGTCCAATGCCTGATTTTCTGTTTCCGACATAGCCAATGCCCTGTGGCCGCCAGAGTAGGATCAGGGGAGTTACGAAGTGGTATCGAACCACGGGGCATTTAGGCTGAAAATGTAGGGAACCCAGGCTTTTCCAGTCTTTCCGGGCAAAAAAACCTTTCGCCAATGCTACACGCGCGGGGGGAGACGGCACCTATCCTGCCGCTGGAATGTCACCGCGCGGACGACCGGTCCGTGGGCAGCCTAGATCAGGCTCAGTACCAGTCCGATCACCGCGGCCCAGAAGACGCCGCAGGTGATCAGTATGAAGATCATCGTCTGCGCCCAGGACCACTTCGCCTGTGCCGGTTCAGTTTTCCGGTAGTGGTAGAGGCCGCTTTCCGTGATCGTCATAACCGTCACCGAAACATTACGTACACTTCCCTGATATGGTTAACCGTGCCGCGTGTACAGTGATATTCGTTTGCGCGCTGCACCAATTCGGCAGACGGTGCAAAATTCGCCTTGTGCATAACCAGGTTTTTCGCGCGCGCAAAATGAGTCGCGGCGATTTTTGCATCGTCCGTGTGCAACCTGAACCGGCGCAGCACGCGAATCGTCATTGCCTAGAAATGCGCCCATAGCGAGAGGCACAGCCCCTGCTCCACCAGCGCGTTCTGACCGGCGGGCGAGAAGAACGCGCCGGCCTGCAGCCAATAGCGCCGCGACAGCACCCGCACGGCGGAGAGTTCAATCTTGTGGCTGCGGAAATAGGGATAGGCATGGCCGCTGCCGCCCCCCTCGCCCACCAGGTTGAAGCTCTGGATCATCGCCATGGTCTTTCCATCAATCCACAATCCGGCGGTAAGGTCGAAGGGCGTCTCGTTGGGGCGCGGGCGGGACAGGAAGGTGTGTCCGCCCTGGATATCCGCGAAACCATTCATGCCGCGCCACACAAAGCTCGTGCCATACAGGAGGCGAAGTCCCGCCGAGCGGCCCGACACCAGACTGTTGGCGGAGATGGCGAAATTGAACGCGCCCGCGGTGCGCAAGGTGCCCTGCAACGACAGGACGCCATAGTCTTCGTCATTTATCAGCCGCCAGCGGGCGCCCGCTTCGACCGCGTTGTTCAGCGCATCGACGGGCGGCGTGCCGTCATTGCGGAAATGGGCCTTGGCGGTTTCGACGCGCGCCATCAGGGTCAGATCGTCGTTCCAGCCGTAATCGACGCTGTTCTGCACCAGCACGCGCGAGAATGTGACTTTGCGGTCTCCGGCACTGCGCGCGTCGAAGGCGCGGTCCGCATTGCTGTAGATGACATTGCTGATGACCTGCCAGTCATCCCCCGGCTGGGTCCAGGCTCCGGCATGCGCTTCGCGGCACGGCAGAAGGAGAAGCAGCAACAGCGCCTTCTTCACGGCTCTACGCCATGCACGGTTTTTTCCCAGAAGAAAGGCCGGGTCACCAGTTGCCAGAGGCCGCGATAGCCCGCCACCGAGATCATCGCCCAATAGGCGATGACGGTGAGGCCATAGGGCGAAAGATCGCCCCATCCCCGGCGGCGCGGCCCAAGAACGGCCAGCCATGTCAGCAGCAAATTGTTGAGCAACAGTCCCGCGCCCGGCAGCAGCGCGGCAGGCGTGTCGTTCCATAGCGGCAGGCCGAACAACAGGCAGGCCGCCATCGCCAGCCACAGCAGCGGATTGGCCAGCGCGAACACGATGCCGCCGCCGATAAACAACTGGAAAGCGATGAAACCGCTGACGCCCGTGCGCCGCATCAGCGCGACGGGATCGCGCATATGGACCAGCCAGGTCTGCATATAGCCCTTCAGCCAGCGCGAGCGCTGGCGCAGCCACGCGCCCAGCGCGACCGGCGCTTCCTCGAAGGTTGTGGAATCCAGCATCGACACCCGATAGCCGAGCTGCGCCAGCCTTATGCCGATATCGGCGTCTTCGGTGACATTGAAGGCGTCCCAGCCGCCAATGTCCCGCAGCACCGCTGTGCGGAAATGGTTGGAGGTGCCGCCAAGCGGCATCGGCATGCGGATACGGTCCAGCCCCGGCAGCAGCACGTCAAACCACAGCGCATAATCCACCGCGAACATCCGGGTCAGCGGTATTATGGCGCAACTGCCACAAGCGGATTCTGATTCCTGGCCTATCTTTGGTCAATGGAAAACGAGAACGGCAACCGCTACGCCCTGTCTGCGCTGAAGGACCGCCGCGCAACCCTCTCCGGCCAGATATACGATCTCAAGAAGCGGCTGGCCGTGGCCCAAACCCAGCTCGACCACATAGACGCCTGCCTCACGATCATGGAGTACCCTGGCGATCCGGCTGGTATCCCCATGCACCGGGTCCGGCGTCGGGTGAAGCTGTTTCGCCAGGGCGAGTTAAACCAGCTTATCCGGGATGCCCTGAGACGGGCTGGGAAGCCGCTGGGGACTCACGCCATCGTCACGGCGCTTTTGGAGGCTGGTGGGCATGGCGAGTCTGCACGGCCTGCCCTGACGCCCAGAGTGCGGGGGAATCTCGCGTATCTGGAAAAATCCAGGAAAGTCAGAAAGACTGGCGCGGGGATAGCTGTGGTGTGGGCGCTTGCCTAGGTGGAAACGGATTCTGACGCCACGCCTGCAATGGACCATTATTTTCCTGCTGGCGGTAGCCGCAATTTCGTGGGGTCTATGGGCGTCCCGGGTCCCAGGGCCTTGCTCCAAGATTCCCTCTCCTCGCTCTTGCAATCCTTCTCCCCGAATGGGCGTTCATTGAGCCGATGGAAGAAATCGACATATGGCGGGCCGCCGAGCAGATGCGGAAGCTGTACGGGGAGGATGCCTCCACCCATGCCGCCATGCGTGCCGACAAGGCGCTGGAACAGGGCGACACGGAAGGCTTCGCGGTTTGGAAGCGGATCACCAAGGCGGCGGCGGAATTGGCGCGGCAAAAGCCAAGCGCCGACGAGCCACTAAACTAGGTATGAGGGGGCTTTCGCCCCCTCACCCAACGTCATTTTTTGCGATTGTATGGCGACTGGTTTGTCGGAGACAAACTGACGCCCTTCTCACTGGCCTTGGAATAGACCGCGCCTTCGGTACGGCCCAGCTTCAGGCCAATCACTCGCGTAGGAGTGTTGCCTGCCGCCAGCGTACGAAGCTGCGACACATCCGCCTTGGACCACGATTTTCCGGTGTTTCTGGTCGATTTAGTCATGTTGGTCTTTCAATAAAGACCAACCAACGGCTTGAATGTGAAACGAATCCGGGCTTTATTCCCCCGGTGATCACACCCCCGCCGCTGGTTGGCGGGTTGCAAATGAGCCTGGGTCGGTTGCACGACTCAGGCTTTTGCATTTTAGCAAAATCCCTCGAACTTTTCGAGTCCTGTCAACGGCTTAAGCGGTTTTTACGTGCCTCTGCCAGTAGCCGCTGAAATCCACTGACGGCTTGGCCTTCATGGCATGGGCGGCGACGGTGTGGACCTGGGTGCCGTTGTCCATGCGGCGGTTATCTTCCCGCCAAGAGGCTTCCTGCGCATAGCGAAGCAGATACGCGCCAGCGATATGGTGGTGGTGGCCCTGTTCGGCGCGGCGCAGGCGGGAGAAGTAGCTTTCCGCCCAATTCGTGCAAGCGCCATCGTGGCTATAGGCCTCTTCATGGTTGATGCGGCGCATTTCAAACTTGCTGTGCAGATCGTTCCAAGCCGGGGCTTCGTCCGCGTGAAGGACGGTGCCGGGCTGGACGCGCGACTTGATCCAAGCCAGCGCCGCGCCTTCGGTCTTGAACACGGCAGGAAGAGACTGCCCGCCATGCTCGCGCACGATGACAACGCATTGGCGCTTGCCTGACTGGTTTTTCCAGAGGCGGCGGTCCTTACGATCTTCCCGGAGATTGGCAGGCTTCACGTACCCGCCGAAGTAACCGCCATCAATGCTTGCTTCGGGGCAATCGTCACCGATGATGCGGCCCTTCATTTCCTGGGCCATCGCTTCGCGCATCTTGTGGCACAGGACGAACGCGGCCTTGTAGGACAGCCCGAGATCGCGGCTCAGGGCCAACATGCTCTTGCCCTTCACTTCGTTGCAGAAGATGGCGATGGCGGCCAGGTAGGCCCGCAAGGGCAGCTTGTGGCTGGCGAACAGGGTGCCGCTGGTGATGCTGAAATCGACCTTGCAGGCTTTGCAGCGGAAGCGCAGCGCGCCGTTCGGACGGCGGCACTCGTAGGCGTTCAGACCGCCGCACTCCGGGCAGATCGGCGCGCCGTCAGTTTCCGTCCAGCGTACCTTGCGAAATGTGGCCTCGGCATCCGCGTCCGACATCCGGAAGACCTGAGCCAGTGTCAGGGTCTTTGCAGACTTGGAGAGGAGGAAGTGCTGGGCCATTTGTCATCAAATCCGTTACTGTTGTAACGAATATGGTGGCATAAAGTAGTCTTGTCAATGGCAAACGTAACGAATATGGTGACATTCGCAGGCCGCTAAAACCCAAGGATTACCAATGGTTTCCAAGGTCGATTGGACGGAAAAGACCAAAAACCTCCTGAAATCGGAAATGAAGCGCCACGGCGTAACCTATGACGGGCTGGTCGATAAGCTGGCAAAGATCGGGGTGGACGATACCGCAGTGAATATCCGCAACAAGGTGGCGCGCGGCGGCTTTACAGCGGTGTTTCTGATCCAGTGTCTGGAGGCGATGGGAGTGAAGGAATTGCGGGTGTCTTAGGCGCTCTATCCGCGAGCGCGGCATCGATCCGCCTCTCGACAATAGCAGGGTCAATTCCCTGCTCCTTGGCCGCTGCAACCGCAGCTCGATAAGCCCTCATGCCAATGTCGATCTTGTTCTCTAATTCAACCAGCCTCACGAGCAACGGCCCTGCGTTTCTGGTTAGACGGCGAAGTATCATCACAATCAGGATAAGAAATAACCCCCATCCAATAACGCCTGCGGCTCCGCCAAGGAACCCGCCAACTAGAATCCGCCAGAGATCGGCCTTAGAGAATTGGGCAGAGCCACCAGCAAAAAATGCCCATATCTGCTGGCCGTAAACTATTGCTGGCCGTATCAAATATGTGACGACGGCGTGTGCCGAAATTGCCGCCGCGCCAAGCGCAACGATTAATAAGAGGCCGGTCCCGGCCCACCGGCCAAACCGATCCTCAATCATTTCGATTATTCGGTCTAAGCCGAAGTCCATAGTTGGAACTTCTAGCGCGAGTCCCCGCACAGGCCGAATCTCGCAGAACCCATTCCGCTAAATCCCGGAATCTCCCGGCATATCCCGCGATTTCTGGCATTAGGCTGACCAACGGTCTGTGGCGTTTGCGCCATAATACCGGGTTTTCCGGCGTTCCGTCGGCCGTGAGCACCCGGTCTTCGCCGGGCAGGAAAAGGCGCGAAAGATACAGGGCCGCGTCGCCGTCCGCGCAAGGCGGACGCGGTTGCTCCCCGGCATCCGCCTCCCGTTCCACACATACCCCCGGCACGCGCCCGCCAGTCGCGCAAACAGCGGTTTGCGCGGGCTTTTTGTTTTGAAAACGTCGGACACCAACACACGCCAGACAACGCGGCGGGTTGTAGATTAACTATTGATTAAGGTTTGAGGCCACGTCAACCGCAAAGCGGCGAATCAGTCCGGCTTCAGAGCGCGGACCAGGAAGCGCGTGAGGTTGTCCACAAGGGCTCCGCGGCAGCGGGCAGCGCCGGATGCCTCGCGTCCCGTCTGGTGCAGTGCCCCAACGATGGCTTGCCCGATGATCTCGGCGTCGTAGGAATTGCAGGCCCGCCCATCCGCCGCCGCGTGGCGCACCATCTCGGCCCATTCCTGGCCCCAGCGTGTCAGCAGCGGCGTCGCCTGCACACCCTCCGCGTCGATCACGCTTTCGTCGGTCATCGCCGCGTTCAGCACGCCGGGATGGCTGTCGGAATAATCGTAGATCGCGTTGAGGGTGCTGGCGATGACCTGCTCCAGCGAGCCGTCCTGGGCGCGGTTGGCGCGCACATGCGCATCCAGTTCCGCGCGCGCATCCTCGACGAAGGCGAGAAAGCAGGCGCGCTTGTCGGGATAGTGCAAATAGAAAGTGCCGTGCCCCAGCCCCGCCTCGCGCGCAATGTCCTGGGGCCGCGTGGCGTCATAGCCGCGTTCGACGAACAGCTTGCGCGCGGATGCTTTGAGGCGCTCCAGACTGTCGGGCTTGCGCCGCCGCGGCTCGGACTTTTCCAGGTCGATGACCGTCATGGTCCGAGTGTCACAATCCGTGCGCGGGCCGTCAACGCCCGAAACGCTCAGGCGGCGCGGTTGTTCAATACCCGCCACACACGCTCAGGCGTTGCCGGCATGTCGATGTGAGCGACACCGATGGCGTCGGCGATGGCGCCCATCAGCGCGGGCATCGCGCCGACCGTGCCCGCCTCACCGCAACCCTTGGCTCCCATCGCGTTCGTCTTGCAGAGGATTTCCTCATAAGCGAAGTTGATGTCCGGCATGTCGTCGGCGCGCGGCATCGCATAATCGGAGAAGCTGGCGGTCAGCAGCTGGGCGCTGCCCGCATCATAAACGATATCCTCCAGCAACGCCTGACCAAGGCCCTGCACCACGCCGCCATGCACCTGCCCAGTGACCAGCATCGGATTGATGATGCGGCCGAAATCGTCCAGCACCGAATAGGACACGATATCGACCTTGCCGGTATCGGGATCGACCTCGACCTCGCAGACATGGCAGCCGTTGGGGAAGGTCGAAGACTCGCTCTTGAAAGTGGAGTCGCTGTCGAGGCCGCCTTCGAAGCCCGGCAGATTCTCGCGCTTCAGAGTCATCGCCAGTTCGCCGATGGTAATGCCGCGCCCGCCGACGCTGAACGTGCCGATGCCGGTGGAGGTGTCGAAGGTCACCGGATCATTGCCCGCCTGCAACACCTGGCCCGCCGCCACCTTGCCCTTGCGGATCACTTCGTCGGCGGTGAGGTTCAGCGCGCCGCCCGCCATATTGAGCGAACGCGAACCGCCAGTGCCGCCGCCATTCACCCATTCGGTGTCGCCCTGCTTCACGGTGATGGATTCGAACGGCACGCCCAGCCGTTCCGCCGCCATCTGGGCGAAGGCGGTTTCATGGCCCTGCCCGTTGGATTGCGTGCCGACATAAAGTTCGACCGCGCCGTTATCGGTGAATTTGATCGCCGCCGGTTCGCTGCCCGTGGAGAAAGTGATTTCGACATAATAGCCGAAGCCGCGTCCGCGCAGGCGCCCACGCTTTTTCGATTCCGCGCGGCGCGTCTCGAAACTGTCCCAGCCTGCGCGCTTCAGGCCTTCCTCGAACATATGTGGGTAGTTGCCGGAATCGTATTTGATGCCAAACCAGTTGGTGTAGGGCAGCTCGTCGGGTCCGGGCAAGTTGCGGCGGCGGATATCCTCACGGCTGATGCCGGCCTTGGCGGCGGCGACATCCATCAGCCGTTCCATCAGATATGCGGCTTCCGGGCGGCCCGCGCCGCGATAGGCATCGACCGGCGCGGTGTTGGTGAAGTAGCCCTTGATATTGGCGTAGAAGGCGGGGACGCGATAAACGCCGCCGAAAATGCGCCCGCCCGCGACGGTCGGAATGAACGGCGCGAACAGCGACAGGTAACCGCCCATCGCCGCCGTGCCGGTGATGCGCAGGGCGAGGATTTTGCCGTCCTTGTCCATCGCAAGTTCGGCCTTGTGGGTCATGTCGCGGCCATGATCGTCGGCCAGGAAGCTTTCGGTGCGCTCGGCGCTCCAGCGCACGGGGCGTCCCACCTTCTTCGCCGCGATGAGCACCAGCACCTGTTCGGGATAGAGGAAGCCCTTCATGCCGAAACCGCCGCCCACATCGGGCGAGATGACGCGCAGATTTTCGTCGGTCGTGCCCAGCACGCCGTTCAATGCGCCGCGCAGATTTCCCGAACCCTGGTTGCCGGAATAGAGCGTGTAACGGCCATCCTCGAACAGACCGATGGCGTTGCGGGTCTCCATCGGATTGGCGGAAACGCGGTTCTGCACCAGATCGACAGAGGCGGTGTGCACGGCCTTGGCGAAGGCGGCGGCGACTTCGTCTTCCTTGCCGACCTCCCAGTCGAAACACAAATTGTTCGGGGCATCCCAGATCTGCGGCCCGTCATGCGCGGCGCTCAGCGTGCCCACGGCATCCAGCGGATCGTAGTCCACGGCCACCTTCTCGGCGGCGTCTTTCGCCTGGGCAAGGGTCTCGGCGATCACCATCGCCACCGCCTCGCCGATGAAGGTCACCTTGCTGTCGGCCAGCAGCGGCTTGGGTGTCATCACGGTTTGCTTGCCGCCACGGCTGGGCACCGGCGCAAGGCATGGCATGGGCTTGGCGCCCACTTCCGTCACATCGGCGGCGGTGACGATAGCGACCACGCCCGGCATCGCCTTGGCCTCGGCAAGGTCGATCCCATTGATGCGCGCATGGGGATGCGGCGAACGCACGAACACGGCATGGGTCTGGCGCTCGAAGCGCAGATCGTCGGTGTATTTGCCCTGTCCCGTGACAAAGCGACTGTCTTCCACCCGGCGGACGGACTGACCAATACCGAATTTCACCTGAAAATCCTCCACAACCGGGCGACGTGGCGAAGCGGAGCGCGGCCCGGCCACCCATGTCAGCAAGCTTCAAATCTTATACCCCGGACCGCTCATGTCCAGCCGCCGCGCCGGGCGATGTGCGCCCCTCTAGCGGATGCGCGCTACGGCGTTTCTCCAACCTTCGTAAAGCCGGTCGCGGGAGGCTTTATTCATCGCAGGCGCGAAGCGTCTGTCCAGCGCCCAGCGGGCGGCGATATCCTTTGTGTCGCGGAACAGGCCCGCGCCCAGACCCGCAAGATAGGCGGCACCCAGGGCGGTCGTTTCGGTGACCACGGGACGTTCCACCATAAGGCCGGTCAGATCGGCCAGACGCTGGCAGAACCAGTCATTGCTCACCATCCCGCCATCGACTTTCAGCGTGCGCAATCTTCCAAGGTCCGCCGCTTTCATGTCGCGCGCCATGGCTTCCAGCAGATCGCGCGTCTGATAGCAGACCGAGTCCAGCGCGGCGCGCGTGACCTCCGCGATGCCGGTGTCGCGTGTGAGGCCCAGTATCGCACCGCGCGCATCCGGGTCCCAATAGGGCGCGCCAAGTCCGGTGAAGGCGGGCACAAAATAAAGTCCCGGCGCATCGCCCGCGCGCCGCGCCATGCTTTCGCTGTCGGGCGCGGTGGGAAGAACTTTCAGTCCATCGCGCAGCCACTGGATGACCGCACCCGCGATGAAGATGCTGCCCTCGATGGCATATTGTTTTTGCGCTAGCGCGGTGGCGAGAAGCCGGTTCGCGGATTTCGGCACACCGCTTCCGGTATTGACCAGCGCGAAACAGCCGGTGCCATAGGTGGATTTCACATCCCCCGGTGAGAAACAGGCCTGGCCGAAACTCGCCGCCTGCTGGTCGCCCGCCACACCCAGTATGGGGATGGCCCTGCCGAACAGCATCGGATCGGTCGCACCGAAATCGCCGCTGGACGGCCGCACCTCCGGCAGGATGGCGCGCGGCACGCCGAACAGTTTCAGCAGCGGCGCATCCCATGCCGGGCGTCGGCGTGGAAGAAGTTGTCGCGGAACACCTGCTCGTAGAACACCCGCACGCCCTTCGCGGCCAGCGCCTTGCG
>JAFIHO010000387.1 GCA_017849395.1 Hyphomicrobiales bacterium | reverse complement strand
GGACGATGTCGCGCCGCTCGACCCGGAGCGCCTGACGATCGTGCATGCGGGCATCATTTATCTGGGCCGCCGCGGCCCCACGCCACTGTTTCAGGCCATCAAGGCGCTAGGCGCGGACGCAGCGAAAATCCGTTGCCTGTTCTATTCCGACACCAATGGCGCCGTGGCGGCGTTGGCCAGGCAGATGGAGCTGGAAGGATCGGTGGAAATCCGCGATGCGGTCCCCCGCGCACAGATTCTGCGTGTCGAACGGGAAGTGGACATCCTGTTGGAATGCCGCTGGATGGACCCCAGGGGTGACGGCGTTATTCCCGGCAAGCTGTTCGAATATATTGGCGCGCGCCGCCCGATCCTGTCACTGGGCTCGCTGACCGGTGAAGCCGCGGCCATCGTGCGCGACAACAAGCTGGGGCTGGCATCCAACGATCCCGAAGAGATCAAGGCGATGCTGGTGGAAGCGCTGAAGGTAAAGGCGCGAGCGGGCCGCCTGCCCGATCGCCCGGCAAGCGATGACAAATTCCGCCGCGAAACCCAGTTCCGCAAGATCGATGCGCTTATGCGCGACCTGCTGCTGTCGCGTGCGAACGCGCCCGCCGCGATGCTGCGGCCCGAACGGAGTCCGAACGAGGCGGTGCGGTGAGCATGAGGAACGGCGGACCGCGGGCCGGCTGGGACACTTATGTCATCGGCCTGGGAGTGTTCCTGTTACACCTCTGGCATGTGCCGGCGGTGGCGGCAGGCGCGATTTTCAAGAAAAGCAATCTCGCCTTCGATTTCGACATCAACCGCTTCGCGGCGCTGTGGGGCGAAAGTCCGTTTCCGGTGCATGAGAATGAAGGCTATTACGCCACCCGCCATCCCTTGGCGATCCTGGTGCGTCTTATCGCCCGGCCACTGGTCGCAACGGGTTTGGATTTGCATGTCGTGGCCTGCGCCATCGCCGCGCTGTGCGCGGCACTCAGCGCCGTACTGGCCTTTCATATCGCACTGGCGCTGGGACTGAAGCGCGGCATCGCCTGGATTATGACTGCGCTGTGGGTGTTTTCCACGGCATCGCTGGTGATGGGGGTACTGCCGGAGACTTATGGTCTGGCGCTGGTGGCGATGAACGCACAGTTCCTCCTGACGACGCGCTGGCTCAAGGGCAACGAACTCAGGATGGTAACGCGCATCGCGGTTGCCGTCGCCAGTTTCGGCATCACCATCACCAACGTCGTGTTGTCAGGGCTGGCGGAGTTGGCCTGCCGCCTGACAAAACAGGACATCCGCAAGGCGCTGACGGGCACCATCGCGTTCAGCGCCATCGTGGCAGTGACGGGCGTGATCCTGGCCGCGATCACACTGCATGTCTGGCCGGTGGATCACACCGAAGGTACCAGCAATGCGGTAAAGCAGGTTTATTGGGACGCGACATCGGCAGATCGCACCACCCAGCGGCAATCGCCCGGCGCGGTGGCCTGGACCTTCGGCGCCATCGGCTTTGTCGCGCCGCCCGCCGCGCGCTATCCGACCGGCGTTCCCGACAATCCGTATCTGTGGGACTTCAGGGGCCATGATTACAGCATTTTGGGATGGGGCGCCGTGCTGGGATGGCTCGCGCTGCTGCTGCTGGGCCTTTATGCGGCGGCGCGCGACACCCAACTGCGTCCGCTCTGGATCGTCTCGATCCTTTGGGTAGCAGGTAACATCGCGCTGCACAGCTATTGGCAGTTCCGCGACACCATCTTTCTCTATTCGCCGCACCCGCATCCCGCCTTCTTCGTGCTGGCGCTTGCCGGTGCGCTGTGGGCACAGAAGCGTTCCGGCGGCGCGATGCTGTATGGCTGCGCGGCGGCGCTGGTGACACTGTGCATGGCGCTGAACAACCTGCCGGCCTGGCTGGCGCTTGCGACACTTGGGTAAGGGGCAAAGATGATCGCGAAGCTGAAGGCCAACTGGGACGCCTGGGCGATCGGCTTGGGCGTGTTTCTGTTCCATGCCTGGCACATTCCCACCCTGGTCGGTAGCCAGGCCCTGCGCGACGACAACCTGGCATTTGATTTCGATGTCGGCCGCTTTGTCGCCATGTGGACGCAGACGCCTTTGCCCGGCACCGCTTATGAGGATTATTTCGTCATCCGCCACACGATGGTGGTTTTCCTGCGACTGGTCTGCCTGCCGCTGGTCTGGCTGGGGATGAAGCCGGATGTCGTGGCGGGCGGGGTCGCGGCCATATGCGCGGCCGCAAGCGCCATGCTGACCTTCCACATCGCGCGAAAGCTGGAGATACGCCGCGAACTGGCGTGGATAATGACGGCGCTGTGGAGTTTGTCCGCGGCGTCGCTGGTGCTGGGCGTATTGCCCGAAGCCTATGGCCTGGCCTTTGTCGCCATCGCCTGCCAGCTTCTGGTGGCGATCAACTGGACTTTAGGCCGCCCGCCATCCTTCGCCGCGCGCACGGCCGCGGCAGTTGCAAGCCTGGGCATCACCGTAACCAATGTCGTGCTTTCCGGCGTGATCGAATTTTTCTGCCGCATAGTGGGCGAGCCATTCCGCAAGGCCTTATGGAACAGCATCAAGTTCGGCGCCCTGGTTGGCGTTATCGGACTTGTCCTCAGCTTCATCGCCTTTCAGATCTGGCCGGTGCCCCACATCGACAGTTCAGGCCAGGCGGCGCGCTATCTTTATTGGGCAGCCGCCAAGAATGAAGGCGTGGACAATGTCTCTGTGGTCAATCCCGCCTGGAGTTTCACCGCATCATCTTTCGTAGCGCCCCAACTCGCCCCCTACCCTACCGGGATCGACAACGGACATCTGTACGATCTGAGAGGGTTCAATTTCACGCCCGCAGGCTGGGCCGGTGTTCTGGGATGGCTGGGACTGTTGCTTCTGGGTATGCAGGCGGCTGCGCGCGACCGGAAGTTCCGAACCGTCTGGATCATCGCGGCGGTATGGGTTCTGGGCAATATCGGCCTTCACAGTTTCTGGCACTACCGCAATTCCATCTTCATCTACGCATCGCATTCCCATCTCGCTGTGTTCATCCTGGCACTGGCGGGCGCGCGCTGGGCGCAAAGCCGTCCGAACGGCGCACTCGCCTATGGCGTGGCGGCGGCGCTGGTGACGGCATTGGCGGCGGCGAGCAATCTGCCGGTCTATTGGGCGTTGCCGGGACTGCAATAACGGCCCCTGCCCTGGCCAGCCCGCGTGACCTATTCCAGTCCGGCTCTTACGGCCATCACCGCAACTTCGGCGCGGCTTTTCGCGCCCATCTTGCGGAACAGATTGCGCAGATGAAGCTTGATGGTGACTTCGGCAAGCCCCAGGTCACGCCCGATTTCCTTGTTCGACTGCCCCATCGCCACACCTTTCAACACTTCGCGCTCGCGTGCGCTCAGCTCCCAGCCTCCACCCTGCGCCGCGCGTTCCTCCAGCAGAAGATCGGCGGGAACACTGGTGCCGCCCGCCAGCAGCATTTGCAGTACCTGGGCGAAATATTCCGGCGTGGAGGTCTTGGGGATATAGGCGCGAGCGCCTGCCTCCACTGCCGCGCGGATATCGGAGGGACGCGCCATGCCGGAAATCACCGCCACCGGCACCGAGGGGAATGCATTGATCAGCGCCGTCAGCGCCTCCAGCGACATGCCGGGCATATGGAAATCCACCAGCATGAGACAATAGGGTTCGGAGGATTCAGCGATCGCCGCCTGCAATTCGTCCAGGCAGGCAACCTGCGCAACATCGGCTTGGGGGTAGAGACGGCGAACCTGAAGCGATACAGCCTCGCGGTAGAGCGGGTGATCATCGGCTATGATAATCTTCAAAGGTGCCAGCCCCGGCGAATGAACCCGCAGAATAGCAGATTTCCGGGCGGAAAGATGCGGAATTACGCAGTGAACGCCACGACTGTGCCATTCAGGGCCGCTGCCACGGCCTGCAAATCCACAGGCTTTCTCAAGAAGGCATCGGCGCCTGCGGCCCGGGCGGCCGTCTCCCGGATATCTCTGCGGCCGGTGCAGAGCACGACGCGGATCTGAGGCGACACATCCTTGATTCTCCGGATCAGTTCTGTGCCGGACATGTCCGGCATGTCATAATCGGTCAGAACCGCGTCGAAAGCATGGGGAGCTTCCATGATGGCCGCCAGCGCCTCCTGTGGATTCTGCACCGCCACAGTCTGGAACCCGAGCCGTTCTAAACCAATCGACAAATGATCGGTAATGTCGGCTTCATCATCCACGATCAGCACATGGCAAGGCTTCCCCATGTCCCCGGGGACCCCAGCGGAGCGTGACGGGGTGGGAAGATATATCGAGAACGTCGTTCCCCGCCCCACCGCCGATTCCACATGACAAGCGCCCCCATGCGCCTTCACGGCCCCCAGAACGACCGCGAGGCCCAAACCCGTGCCCCGTTGCCGCCCTTTGGTAGTGAAGAAGGGCTCGAACATGCGCTCCATAACGTTGGGTGAAATGCCCGCACCGGTATCGCTGACCCGCAGGCGCACATAACGCCGGGCCGAATCAAGTTCTCCGAACAGACGGCCGTATTCGGTTTCGGGTTGCGCAGCCAGGGCCGCAATCTCCGCCTGCGGTGCAGGTGCGACACCAATATCGATGATGCCACCGCCGCCATCCAGCGCATCGCGCGCATTTACCACCAGGTTGGAGACCAGGCGTCCGATCTGCACCTCGTCACCGGCGATCCACAGCGGCTCCTGCGGCAGTTCAACATCCAGCATCGCGCCCGGGTGCATGGTCGAAGCGAGCAGTTCCTGGCCGCGTTTCACCGTCCGGCAGAGGTCGAACACGCCGTGCGAGACAGACCCCGTCTCGGCAAAAGTGATGATCTGCTGCACCAGTTCCTTGCCGCGCTCGCAGGCATTGAGAATACGTTGGGCAAAAGCGCGATTCTCGCTGCCCGCGTCAGCATCCTGGACGATGAAGCCCGCAAACCCCGTGATCGCTGACAGGATATTGTTGAAATCGTGCGACACGCCACCCGCAAGCTGCCCTACCGCTTCCATCTTCGCGGCATCATACAGCCGTGTCTCCAGCCGGACGCGTTCTGTCTCGGCACGGTTGCGCTCCGTTACATCGGCTATGCGGGTGATGATGCCCCCCGCGGGCAGGCGGACGCGATACATTTCCAGGTCGCGTCCCGCAAAGACGATCTCATGCCGATCACGCTCAAGGCCATGCGCCAGAGGCGACAGCGGCAGCAGGCCTTCGGCGGTGAAGTTGCGCGCGGCGCTGTTTGCGTATCGCACCTTTCCTGACAAATCCTCGATGCAAATGCCATCCGCGGCGAAGTCGAGCGCAACGAGGATTTCGGAATTGCGCTGCGCAGACAGCAACAGACCGACCAGACTGGCCACCGCGCGGACGAAGGCGGTCTCCTGAGCGCTCCAGGCATGTGGCTGCACATGACCGAAGGCGATGGTAGCGGTGCGGCCGCTTACGCCATGGAAGACCTCCGCCGCCAGCATGGCCCGCACCCCCAGCCTGCGCAGCAAGGACCGGTGACCAGCATGAAGATCGGAAAGTTCGATATCCTCGGTCGCCACCACCAGATCGCGCCGCAATCGCGCCTTGTGGTTCGGTTCCTCCGCCAGAACTTCACCGACACTGAAGGGCGGCATGCCGGAGGCACGCCAGGAGGCAATCGCGGTGACGGTTTTTTCGTCTTCATTGCGCAGGAAAAAGGCTCCCGCTTCGGCCTGAAGCGCTTCGACGGCGGCTCGGCAGACCTGTTGCAGCCTGTCTCCGACGGAGCGGTCGGCCAGCAGGCCCTCGCGCACCATCTGTGCCAGCGCATCCTGGTGGCGGCGGGTATGATCTTCGCGGTCCTCCAGGCGAACCTGCAAGATCAAGCGGTTTTGCAGCAGGAGGGTGATGATCCAGATCGAAGCGATGGCGAAGGCGCGGTTGGCCCACATGCCGGGTATTGAAATGCCTTCATCCGGCAACATGCCGGCAGCAAGGATGGTCAGCAGGGTGGCGATGACCGCGGTTCCGGTCAGAACCTGTTTTCCGAAACGCACCGTGACAGCAACCACGGCGGCATAACCAATACCGTCTATCACACCGCGCGGTTGGGTGACGTCCAGCACGAAAAGACCGGCGATGGCGATGACGACCCATACCGCTATCAGGAGGTCGATATGAGTCAAACTTGCGCTGTTCTGGCCTGGCACCGTCCGCTCCGCCAAATCGCCCAAATCTAGCGCGGACAGCAAGACCGCGCATCCGGATTTGGCGGCGGCGGTCAGGAAACCTGGTCCAGCAGGGCTTCGACGCTTTCCAGGAAGGCGGCTTCCGGCATTGGCCAGGAAAAGGTCCGGGCCGCGCCAAGGACATCCGCCCCGCGTAGATAGACCTGATCGATAGCCTTGTCACCGGACGCGATCGCGATCACCGGGATCAAGGGCTGCCGCTCGCGCATCACGCGCAGAAGTTCCAGGCCATCCATGCGCGGCATCACCAGCGAGGAGATGACCAGCACCACGCCGCCCCTGGCGACCAGCGCCAGGGCATCCTCGCCATTGCGCGCTGTGAGCACGGTATAACCTCGGCTCCCGAGCAGCCTGGAGAGATCCTCGCGGCGGCACATTTCACTGTCTATCACCAGAACCACGGGACGCTGGCCGGGACGCGGATCAGCGTCACGACCGGTAAGGGAGCCTACCGGCATGAGCGAATAGGCACGCTTGTCGGTCATGGCTGCGCCCTTCTGGAAACCGCGGTCTGTATCGTGGAACGCGGTTTGCGAGCGCCCTTCCAGACGTATATCCAGGCTATACAGACGGATAGGAACGCGCGTTTCTCACGGGCGTGAGAAACTTGATTCGGTCAGCGGCGCGTCGAGATCACTATTATTGCCGCGCTAGAAGGTAGCAACACTCAAACATATAATTGGCGGGCGAGCCATTCTTTCCGTCACGTTAATATTCCTAACTGTCTTCAAGTCAGATTACAGATCCAGCCGGACTGGGCGTCGCAATACCAAAGCACACCATTCCTGATCTCCAGGCCGTGCACCGCCGGATCGGACTTCTTGTCGAGCTGGATTTTGGCGACGATCCTGCCGTCACGCGTATCGACCTTGTGGATCTGGGCGAAGTCGCTCCCCACCGACCACAGGAAATTGCCGTCGATGGCCAGGCCATGCGTGCGCAGCACCGGCGCGGGAATGGAACGCACGATCTTTCCGCTTTCCGCTTCCATCAGGAAGATGCGGCCCGAGGCAGGCGTCGCCAGCCAGTAGCGGCCATTACCCGCCCATTTCACGTCATGCCCGCCGGAGGGCGAGCCGCGCTCGACCGTCACCGCGCCATAATAGCCCCAGCCCGGCGTGACGAATTTCTTCAACGTCTTGCCGCTCTTTGGGTCGATCTTCAGCGTGACGGGCGGGCCGCCGCTCGCCAATCCCTTGGTGGAGGTGATCCACCAGGCGCCGTCATCGCCGATGGTGATGCCACTGCCATGCATGGCCTCGGTCTGCACGGTGCGGAGGATTTTTCCATCCGCCGGGTTGAGTTCGAACACCTTGTTGGGATCGACCTGATCCAGGATCAGGAGCGTACCGGTCGCCGTGAACTGCATCGCGTTCGGCTCCTTCATCGTCGGAGCGTCATTCCACAGCTTGTTGACCTTTTTGGGGATCAGCGGCGCGGCATTCATCTCTGCCACCTTTTCGGGCGGAATCTTCACGCCCATGGTCGGCTTGGAATCGTCGAACACCGTCATGTCATCGGCGCGCGCGGCAACGGATACGGCCAAGGCACCTGCGGTGGCCAGAAGACCGCGACGGGTGAAACCGGAGTGCATGAGAGGCTCCCTTGTTCTTGTCGTTATGACCTGTCCCGGTGGGCGGGTTTTGGCGAAAGATAGCACCACACAACCGTCTCCGTAAGACGGCGCCAACACAGTGAAGGGCGCCAAATTCGGAAAATTCGGGAGGAATTCCTATTCCATTACTCAGTTTTACCTTACGCAAGCCTCGCCGGAACCATGCGGGTTCGGGTATATAAATAGGGCTATCTGAAAAACAGATCATGCCGCTTCAACTTCGCCTTCTTGGCTCCATTTTCAGCCTTCTGGTGCTGGCGCTGCTGGTGGGCGGTGCCGTTTTGATTCTGCATGCGCGTGACGAAGTCCGTATCGAGGTTGCTACCGCCTTTCGCGGCGCCGAGCACGCCGTTCGCGACACGCTGAAAAGCGACGTGGAGCACACCGTTACCCTGCGGCAGGTCGTGGCGAGTTTCGAAGGCCAGCGGCATGTGCGCGCCGCCCTGATCAATGAGAATAACCGAGTCCTGCTGCGCTCCGATATCCGCCATCTGTCCAATCCCGCCCCCGCCTGGTTCGCACGGCTGATGACGCCGCCGCCCATGTCGTCCAGCTTACGCATCAATTTGAGGCAATATCCCTGCACCGTGCAGCTGCGCAGCGATCCTTCCAGCGAAATCGCCGATGTGTGGGCGCGGGCGCGGGACGCATTTTTCATCATGCTGCTCTTCTGCGTGGGCACGATGGGGCTGGTCGCGCTGTTCATCGCCCATGCGCTGCG
>JAFIHO010000039.1 GCA_017849395.1 Hyphomicrobiales bacterium | reverse complement strand
TCCAGCGTGCGCTTCAGGAACGCATCCAGCATCTTGATCTCGAAGCCGGGGGAATAGACCAGCCAGGACAATTCCAGCCAGCGCAAGTCGATGCGCCCGGTCTCGCGCTCGATCAGCGCATCATATTCGATGACCGGGATGCCGCTGGTCTTGCAGGACAGCAGCCGTTCGATGGCCAGGCCCCGCTTTTCGTCCACCGCGATGACGACTTCGTCAGCCTGAACGTCATGGGCCAGATCCTCCAGCGCCTTGCCGGTGTCGGGCAACACATTGGCGATGGTGACGCCTTCGCGCGGCACGCCGCCCAGCACCGACTCCGGCGCGAAAAACAGTTCGGAATGGGCGCGATGGGCATCGGCATTGAGCAGCGACTGAAGATAAGCGGCGCGGGTGCCCGTGCCCACGACCAGCACACGGCGCGCGAACCAGTGACGGCGCACCATGGCGAAATAGGTGGCGCGGTTGATGACGCAGATCGGCAGCGCCACCGCCGTCATCAGCAGCGCGATGGTGAAGCAGCGGCTGACGCTGCGATAGACGTCGGAACCGGGGAACACCGCCGAGAAGCCGAGATTCAGCGCCATGATCAGCAGCGCCGCCGCCAGGCCGATCGCAACCGCCAGGGGCGAAATCGCCGTGGCGAAGCGCACCAGCGAGTCGCGGCGATAGCAGCCCGTCGCATAGATCATGACCAGGGTCAGGACGAGCGAAACAAGAATGACTGCCGCCAGTTGGCCGTTGCCGGGCAGGAACAGGCGCTCATGCAACGTGATCAGCACGGCCGTCTGGCACAGGCTGATTAACATCACATCCATTGCAATGAGAAAACGCAGCGAATTGGGAACGAAGCGCTTGGCCTGCTTGTACGGCGAAACATGAGCACTGCTCTCGCCGCTGCTCGGATCGAGTGCAGGCGAGCGCGATGCGGTCGCCGCGTCCTGATAACCGTCTAGGACGCGCCTGTAGTTGTTGGTACGCAAGAAATGATCCCCGACCGCCACGGAATTTACGTCGCCCTCAGAACGCGAAACCGGATGGTTTTCTTCCGTTCTCATTTTACCCCATCCTGCGCCAAATGAGACCTAAAAAGTGAGATTTCCGGGGAAAATCTCGTATTGGTCCAACTGCCTCACTGCGCCCCAACAGAGCAATCGCCGTGCCAAAGCCACAATTGGGACGGAAGCTTCACAATCTGTCGGGTCCGAGTTCCATCCTTTGCATAAACCCTTAATTAACAAATGAATTTTTTGTGGAGATACAGTCTGCTGCATTGCGGACCATTATCGGTTGCAGCTAGACCAGAACCCCGTTTGACGCAGGTGGGAACCTTAACCATTCCGTATGGCCGGCCCCGGGGCGTACCACCGGATAAATTCGTTGTAGGGCCTGCGGCGTAATACTAAATTTCAACCCTTCATGGTAATTGCAGCGACAAAGGCCCGTAATGGGCCGGTTTGGGCTTTTGGGGAATGGCATGTCTCTTGCTCATTCCGGCAGGACGTGGAGCGGTAGGCACACATGAAGCCGTTGTTGACAAAGTTGGTTGCGCTGCTGGCGGG
Source organism: Hyphomicrobiales bacterium (assembly GCA_017849395.1). GTDB lineage: Bacteria > Pseudomonadota > Alphaproteobacteria > Micropepsales > Micropepsaceae > Rhizomicrobium. The sequence goes on along the minus strand of JAFIHO010000039.1, from coordinate 2,738 downwards.
TTCCTGGCGCTACCGCTGGCAGGGGCTGGCCCTGGCATGGGTTATCTGCCTGACAGGCTGGTTCGTGGTCTGGTCCATGCCCGACCGCTACGCCGTTCAAGCCAAGATCTATATCAATACCGACACCGTGCTGGGCCCGCTCATGCGCGGCCTGACCGTTCCGTCCGACCAGGAACAGCAGGTGGCGATCATGCTCAAATCCATGACCACCCGTCCCAATCTGGAACAGATCATCCATCTGGTGAAGCCGGGCGCCGCCAAGATGAGCTCCGCCGAAATGGAAAAGGCGGTGGCCGAACTTAACGCCAACATCCAGATGTCGGCGCAGGGCGTGAAGAACCTGTTCTCGATCGGCTATATCGACAACAACAGCGCCTATGCCGAGGCGGTCACCCAGCCGCTGCTGTCGATCCTGGTGGACTCCAATGTCGGCGACAAGCGCAACGACATCCAGGGCGCCCGTACTTTCATCGACGCCAAGATCGCGGAATATGAAGTGCAGCTGCGCGAGGCCGAGGCCCGCCGCGCCAACTTCAAGGCGGCCAATCTCGATGCCCTTACCGCCGGTGGCGGCGCCGGCGGCATCGACGCCGCCAACAATGAACTCATCACCGCGCGCAACGAACTGGGCGCGGCGGAAGTGACGCTGTCCGCGCTCAAGGCCCAGCTTGCCGGGGTGCCGCCCACAATCGCATCGGATCAGCTTCCCGCGTTGGGGGACAAGGCCACAGGCGGCGCCACCGACCCGCTGGTCCGCCTGCGCCAGGCAGAGCAGGCGCTGATAGACCTGCGCACCAACTACACCGACGACTATCCGGAAGTTGTCGCGACCAAGCATCTGATCGCCGAACTGCAGAAACAGGTAACGGCGCGCGAAAACAGCAACAAGATCGCGACGCCGTCCAATTCGGTCGGCGTGCCCAACCCGGTCTATACCGACCTGCGCGCCAAGATCGCGAATGCCGCCGTGTCCGAGGCCGTCCTGCAGCGCCGCATCGCCGTCGCGCAGGCCAAGCTGGAAAATGCCAAGCGCAACGCCGTGCAGATGATGGCGGTCAGCAACAAGTATAATGACCTGGACCGCGACTATAACATCCTGGCCGCGAACTATGCCGAACTGGTCAAGGGCCGCGAGGCGGCGCGCATGTCGCAGTCCATGTCGGACCAGCAGCAGAGCATCTCCTTCCGCATCATCGAACCGCCCAAGCGCACCGAATTTCCCGTCGCGCCGCCGCGCAAGGTGCTGAACACGATGGTCCTGCTGGCGGGTCTGGGCGCGGGCATCGGCCTGGCGCTGCTGCTCTCCATCCTGGCGGGCCGCTTCACCACCAGCGACGAACTGGCGGAATATTTCTCCCTGCCGCTTCTGGGCGTCGTCACGGTGGGACCGAACGCCGCCGCCCAGCGCAAGGAAAAGCTTGCCATTACCCTGGTCGCGTCGGGTTTTGTCACACTGGTCGTTCTGTATGGCGGGGTGATGTTGATCCTCAACACATCCATCTACACCAAGCTCGGAATCTAGCATGGCCGAAGAGCGCAAGTCCCTGAACCTCATCCAGCGCGCGCTGGACCGCAAGGCAGGACTGGACAGCGGCGCCCCGGCGTCGGTGGACCATATCGCCGCCACTCCAGTCGGATTCCGCGGGGCCGCACCGGCCTACGAACCCGCCCCCGCGGCCGCAACCACCACCATGTTCGCACCAGCGGCCGCCAAGGCGCCGACAGCACCACCCGCGCCGGAACCGGCCGCGCCGCAGCCCACCGACCTGCTGGCGCCGGTCCGTCTCAACATGGCGGTTATCCGCCGTACCGGCATGATCAACCCGGAGATCAAGATCTCCAACATCGCCAACGAATTCCGCAACATCAAACGCAAGGTGCTGCTGGCGGCGCGCGACAAGAAAAGCCGCGAGCTGGTCAACAATCTTGTGATGGTGACCAGCACCCTGCCGGAGGAAGGCAAGACCTTCACCGCCATGAACCTGGCGCTCAGCATGGCGGCGGAACGGGATGTACAGGTGGTCCTGATGGACTGCGACCTGCACCGCCCCTCGGTCGGCCGCTATTTCGAGAACAGCAAGCTGCCCGGCCTGTCCGACATCCTAACCGGCAGCGCGCGCCTGGAAGAAGTGATGCGCCGGGTCGAGAGCGTGCCCAATTTGAGCATCATCTTCTCCGGCAAGCGGGTGGAGGACAGCCCCGAACTGATCGCCAGCACGCGGATGCGCGACCTGCTGGTGGAACTGTCGGAACGCTACCGCGACCGGATCATCATCATCGACACGCCGCCCGCCCTCACCACTTTCGAGCCCGCAATCCTGGCGCCGCATGTGCACCAGACCATCATGGTGGTCAGCGCCCAGTCATCCGGCCGCCACCAGATCGAGAAGTCGCTGGATTCCATCTCCGCCTGCCACAATATCAGCTTCCTCTTCAACAAGGCGCCGAAGTGGGAGCAGAAGGATGGCGGCTATTACTATAATTACGAGCCCAAGCCCGCCGCCGGGACATGATGGCGGGCTTCGCGCAGCGCGCCACCCATGTATGCTGAGTTTTACGGTCTGAGCGCCGAGGCGTTTCTTCTTACGCCGGATCACCGCTTCTTTTTCGAAAGCAGCGTCCACGCCCAGGCCATGTCGTTCCTCATATACGGCATCAGACGCGGCGAGCGATTCATCGTCATCACCGGCGACATCTGCGCGGGCAAGACCACGCTGGTCGGGCGCCTGTCGGCCTCG
>JAFIHO010000386.1 GCA_017849395.1 Hyphomicrobiales bacterium | reverse complement strand
CCGTTCTTGGTGTCGCGCACATTCTCCAGGATCGGGATCAGGTGAGCCAGATTGTGGCCGTCGATGGGGCCGACATAGAGAAAGCCCAGTTCCTCGAACATGGTGCCGCCCATGGCGATGCCGCGGGCATATTCCTCGGCCCGGCGGGCGGTGACCGCCATGCTGCGCGGCAGAAGGTCAGCGACCTTCTTTCCGAATTTGCGCAGGCCCGTATAGGACTGGCTGGAGACCAGCCGCGCCAGATAGGCGCTCATCGCGCCGACCGGCGGGGCGATGGACATGTCATTGTCGTTCAGGATGACGATCATGCGGTTGTGGCCGGAGCCCGCATTGTTCATGGCCTCATAGGCCATGCCCGCGCTCATCGAGCCGTCGCCGATCACCGCGATGACGTTGTTCGCCTCGCCCTTGAGGTCGCGCGCCACCGCCATGCCCAGGCCCGCCGATATGGAGGTGGAGGAATGGGCCGCACCGAACGGGTCGTATTCGCTCTCGCTGCGCTTGGTGAAGCCGGACAGTCCGCCGCCCTGGCGCAGGGTGCGCATCCGGCTGCGGCGGCCGGTGAGGATCTTGTGGGGATAGGCCTGGTGGCCGACATCCCAGATCAGCTTGTCGCGCGGCGTGTCGAACACATAGTGAAGCGCGACGGTCAGTTCGACCACGCCCAGGCCCGCGCCGAAATGGCCGCCCGTGACCGACACGATGTCGATCAGGTCGTTGCGCAATTCGTCGGCCAACTGGCGCAGGCTGCTTTTTGGCAGCTTGCGCAGGTCCGCCGGAATATCGATGCCGTCCAGCAAAGGCGTCTTGGTGGGTTGGATCATAATTCTATTCCCCAGGCCTGCGGACGGCGCCCTTCCCCGGCGCGATCCAATCGACAACACAAGTACTCTGCCCCTTGGCGCGGCAAATCAAGACCGTCATGCCGTCTCCACCGCGCCCAGCGCCGGGCCGCCGGCCCCCATGACGATTTTCTCCAGCCGTCCTTCGGCTGCTTTCAGCTTGGCTTCGCAGTGAGTCTTCAGGGCCTGGCCGCGCTCATACAGCGCGATCGAATCCTCAAGGTCCACGGCCCCCTGCTCCAGCTTGCTCACAATAGTTTCCAGCTCCTTCAGCGCGGCCTCGAAGCTGAGGCCCTCGACCGGAGGCGATGATTTTCCCGAGACAGAAATTGGGCGTACTCCCTGACAGCGGTTTTCGGGTGCGCCACGAAAGCCTGTTTGACGCACCATTTTCGCAGAGTCGACGCGGTACAGCCAGTATTTTGCCTGTGGCGCAACTATAGTTCAATAGTGTAATCGCAAAAGCACTTTCATTACACAAAAATCATCACCGCGGCAGGTTGGTGGCGCGGAGTTCCACGCCGCCCCGGGGCAGTTGTGACATTTCCCGCATCACCGCCTGGAGCGCGGGAAGATTGAGGATCGCCCGCACCTGGGACAGGGTTTGCATGTCCGCTTCCGCGCCATTGAAGAAGGCGGTCACGCTTTCGAACATGCCCTTGCGGCGGGGATAGACCCGGAAACTCATGTCGCCTGCCGAAATCTTGGCCAGTCCCGCCGCCTGGTCGGCGGCGGTCCAGAATCCGCCCAGGCTGTCCACCAGTCCGTTGTCCTTGGCGTCCGCGCCGGACCAGACCCGGCCCCGCGCGACGTCCCGCACCTTTTCCAGCGGCATCTTGCGGCCCGATGCGACCTTGCGGGTGAAATCGTCATAGATCGCGTCCGCCGTGCGGTTCAGCAGCGCCCATTGCTCCGGCGTATAGGGCGACAGGGTGGAATCCATCAGCGTGTTCTTGCCGATGGAGACTTCCTCGGCGCTTACCCCGATCAGGCCGAGCGACTTGCCGAAAGACACCTTGCCGGTCAGTACACCGATGGAGCCGGTGATGGTGCCCGGCTGGGCGACGATCCTGTTGGCGCTGAGGGAGATGTAATAGCCGCCCGAGGCCGCCACCGAGCCCATGCTGACCACCACGGGCTTGCCCTTGGCCTGGGCGGTTTTGACCGCGTGGAGAATCTGGTCGGAAGCGGAGACAGAGCCTCCGGGCGAATCGACCCGCAGCACGATGGCCTTGATGCTCGTGTCATTGGCGGCGCGGCGGATGGCGTCGGAAAGGTCATCGCTGGCGATGCCGCTTTCGTTGCCCAGAAGGCTGTTGCCCGCCGTGCCGTCGCGGATTTCGCCGGACGCCACCACGACCGCGATATTGGCGGGCGAGACGCCGGAATCCGGATCGCGGGTCTTCAGATATTCGGTCATCTTGACCGCCTTGGCGCCCGCGCCTGCCCGCTTCAGCGCGGCGGCGCTCACATCGTCCTCATAACCGATGCGGTCGATCAGCTTGGCTTTCTGCGCGTCCTCGGAGAATTGGGGGCTGTTTTCCAGCGCCGCCGCGACCTGTTCGGGCTTCAGCTTGCGGCCCGCCGCCATCTGCGTCACCGCGCTGTCATAGACGGACTTCATCAGCTGGGTGAGCTGTTCGCGGTCGGGCGCGGTCATGGATTTTTCCATGAACATGTCGGCCGCGCTTTTATATTCGGCGCGCTTGGCGATCTGCGGCTCGGCCCCGATCTTTTCGAAGGCGCCGCGCAGGAAAATCTCTCCGCCGCCCGCGCCCGAAGCGGAGAAGTCGCTCTTGGGCTGCATCCAGATTTCGTCCGCGCCGGTCGCCAGCAGATAGTCGCCCAGCCCCGCGCCATAGAAGGCCGTCGCCTGGGCGATGACGAACTTGCCCTTGTCGTGGAAACGCTTCAGCGCGCTGCCGATCTCCTGTGCCTGGGCGGTGGACAGCGCGCCGGTGCCAAGGCGCACCACCGTGCCCTTGATGCGCTTGTCGCGGCCCGCCGCATCCAGCGCCAGCACCAGATCCATCACCGTCATGCGCTGCGGCTGAAGGAAATTGGTGGCGGCGGCGGAATCGGGAATCGGGTCGCGCAGGTCCAGGGTCAGGACCATGTTGCCCGGCAAACCGTCGCCCCGCGCCAGTCCGATGATCAGCAGCACCAGCGCGATCGCCACCAGGCCCAGGATGAACCGGGCGATGGAATTGACCACGCCCATCAGCAGGGAGCGGCACCATTTCAGGAAGGAGATCATGGGGAAGCCTTTTCGGTCGGACGCCGGAAATGCGGATGGCGGGCAGCATATTACTTGGCGAGGACCGGGTAAGGGAACCCAAACAAAAAGCCCCGCTTCGGTTGAAACGGGGCCTTTCGTCGTTATTTGCCGGGGTCAGTGTTTGGAGGCGTCGCGCAGCGAATCCTTGAGGCCGCCTACCGCATTCTGCACCTTGCCGGCCGCCTTTTCGGCAGCGCCTTCGGCCTTGAGCTTGGCGTCGCCGGTCAGTTTGCCCGCGGCCTGCTTGATGGCACCCTTCGCCTGGGTTGCCGCGCCTTCGATCCTGTCCTTGTCCATCGTCAAATCTCCGGTTTTGGGGTTCGCGTTGGGGAAACGCCCCGTGATAACGGCTCCAAAAGCGGCAGGTTCCGTAACTTTCTGGACCGGTCCGGCGAACTGGTTTTGGCGTATAATGGCCGGACGGCCGGAGGATATGTGTCATGCAAAGACGTGAAACATTGCGGATGCTTCTGGGAAGCGCGACGGCAATGCTGCCATTTCCCGCCCTTGCCTATGAATTCACCAGAACGGACGAGGAGTGGAAGAAGATGCTTTCACCCGCCGCCTATCGGGTGCTGCGTCACGCGCAGACCGAGGCGCCGGGATCGAGCCCGCTGAACAATGAACATCGCAAGGGCTATTTCTTCTGTGCCGGGTGCAACCTGCTGTTGTTCACCTCGGACACCAAGTTCGACAGCGGCACCGGATGGCCCAGCTTCTTCCGGCCGCAGCCCAATGCGGTCGATACCAAGGCGGACCACAGTTTCATGATGGACCGGGTGGAGGTGCTGTGCCACCGCTGCGGCGGGCATCTGGGGCATGTGTTCGGCGACGGCCCGCCGCCGACCCATATGCGCTATTGCATGAATGGCGTGGCGCTGCGCTTCCAGCCTGCCGACAATCAGAGCTGAAAGAAAAAAGGCCGGGACATTGTCCCGGCCTTTTGTCCGTCAGGCGGCTCAGCCTATTGCTGGGGCGCCGCGGGCGCGGCCTCGCCGCCGGCGGGGGCGGCAGGGGCAGCGGGCGGTTCCTTCGCCTTCGCCTTGTTCTGGGCCACCATCGAATCATGCGCGGCGGCAAAACCGTCGAGCGAGAAGTTCAGGTCGATGGGCTTGCCGCCATCGGCGACGATCTTGACCTTGGCTTCCGGGCCGGACTTGGCCAGCGCCTGGGCCGAGGCGTTGTCCAGCAGCATCTGCACGAAGCAGCCGGAACGGTCACACTGGCGGAAACGGAACGGCTGCGACGTGAAATTGTCGGTCTGGATGATGAGGCCCTTTTGCAGCGCCACGCCCAGAGGGACGCTGATCATGATGGCGTGACGGTCCATCTTGGGGATGTAGGACAGCGACAGGGACAGGACGCGCTGGCGCGT
>JAFIHO010000385.1 GCA_017849395.1 Hyphomicrobiales bacterium | reverse complement strand
TCGAAATTGGGCGCGCCGACCGGCATGTAAACAATGCCGCGCGCCGTATCGACCGTCATGTGACCCCAGACATTGGTGCCGGATCGCTTTTCGGTGCTGCCCGGCTCCCATGTGTCGTATCCCAGCTCGCCGGGGCGCGGCACGGTGTGGAAGGTCCAGACAAGTTTGCCCGTCGTCAGATCCCAGGCGCGCGTGTCCCCCGCAGGGCCCTTGCCATTGTTGGTGCCGCCCGGACCTTCGCCGGTGCCCGCGCCGGTGATGGCGAGATTGCGATAAATGGCGGGCGGCGATGTCAGCATGTAGGGCAAATTCATGCCGGTCTGCATCACTTCCGGCGTCTTGAGGTCGATAATGCCGGTTCCATTGACCTTCGTGTTCAACTGGCCATCGGCGAGGCGAAGCACATAAAGCTTGCCGCCGGTCGATCCGAAAACCAGTGAGGCTGGAATGGAGCGGGTGCCCGGCCAATAGGCGCCGCCGCGCGTGGCGGGCATATCGTCGTTGGGAAGGGTAGATTTCCATTTCTCCGTGCCTGCCGTTGCGTCCAGCGCAATCACCTGCCCATAGGACGAGGCGATATACATGGTGTTGCCGATCACGATCGGTGTGGCCTGTGACGGCCGCAGGCGCTGCGCATCCGCCGGTTTCAGGTGATAGGACCAGGCGCGGGTAAGGCCGGTTACGTTGGCGGGCGTGATCTGAGTCAGCGGGGAATAGCGCTGTGCGCCGGGATCGCGGTGATTGCCGGGCCAGTCCGTCCGCTGGGCCTGTGCCGGTCCCGACAGAAGTGCCACAAGGGCGCAACAGGTTGCGATGCGCAGTTTCATCTGTTTCTCCCCGATGGACGCATCTTCGTGCGGCCGTTCTGTGTTGCACACAGCTAAGAGGAAACAGGACACGCCTGTAAAGCCGCGTTTTTGCGGAAGGTCCGGAGGAGAACGGGAACTATACCGCCGCGAGCGCGCCTTCGAAACGCGACAGGCCTTCGGCGATGCGCGCCGCGTCCTGGGCGAAGCAGATGCGGATATAGGCTTCGTCGCGCGGGTCGCCCATGCTGAAGGCCGATCCCGGCGCGACGCCGACTTTCGCGCGGCGCACCATGTCCTGTGCGAAGGACAGGCTGTCCTTCAGCCCGTCGATATTGAGGAAGCCATAGAAGGCGCCATCCGGTTTCATCCAGCGCAGGCGGTTGTTCGAGCGGCCCTGGCGTTTCATGAAATCGTCCACCACCGCGCGGCCCTTGGCGCAGCGGTCCAGCAATTCGGCGCGGAACGCATCGCCTTGTGCCGACAGGGCGGCCATGGCGCCATACTGGATGAAATGGGTGGTGCCGGTGTTTCCCGCCTGGGTCATCGCCACCATCGGTACCGCCAGCGAGGCCGGATGCACCAGCCAGCCGATGCGCCAGCCCGTCATGGCCCAGGGCTTGGAGAAGCTGTTGATGACGAACACCGCGTCTTCGTCTTCGGCGATGGACAGCCAGGACGGCGCATGGGCCGCGCCGTCATAGACCAGCGTGCCATAGACCTCGTCGCCGATGATGGCGATGCCGCGCTTGCGGGCGAAGTCCAGGATGGTGCGCTGTTCGTCCGCCGTCAGCATCCAGCCGGTGGGATTGCCGGGCGAGGCCAGGAACAGCGCGCGCGTGTTGGCGTCGCAGGCGTCGAACAGCCGGTCCATGTCCAGCCGCCAGCGTCCGGCGTTCCAGTCTTCTTCCAGCCGCACCAGGCGCGGCTCCATGCGCGCGATCTTCGCGGCCTGGAAGATGTTGGGCCAGACCGGCGACACGATCACGATGTTGCCGCCTTCCGCCGCAACGGCCTGTAGTGCGTTCGCAACCGCCAGCATCGCCGCGCCCGGCACGGTGATGCGGTCCAGCGAGATCTCCGCGCCGATGGTGCGGCGGTGATAATCGCGGATCGCCTCGCGCAGCGGCAGGATGCCCCGCGCGTGGGTATAGAAGGTGCGGCCATCTTCCAGCGCGCGGGATGCGGCGTCGCGGATGAATTGGGGCGTGACCAGATCGGTCTCGCCAAGCCACAGGGGGATGATGCCGGGATCGCCCAGGCCAAGCTGGGCGACCTTGATGATGCCGCTGGGCTCCAGGGCAAGGATGTCGGAACGGATGGGAGTCATGGGCGCCTCTTAGCACGCGGCCTGCGTATGGCCCTAGCCCGATGCGGGCTGTTTCAAGACGTGCCGTGCCGCCAGCAGCAAGGCGGTCCACAGGATCAGGGGGCCGGTTTGCAGATGGGCCGCCGCCGCGATGGGGGAGGCGATCATGGGCATGACGATGACCAGCGCCAGGATATTCCGCTCCCAGGGATTGTGCGGCTGTTCGTCCAGGGCGAGCCACACCACCGCGAAGGTGAGCGCCACCAGGTCATAGTCCCAGGCATAGGGCGTCACCAGGAAGGTCGCCAGGATCAGCACCGCGCTCTTGCGCGCCGAACTTGCGCCGCTGCGCCAGACTAGCGCCGTCACGATGGCGGCGGCGAGGGCGGAGACAAGTTGTGCCGCATAGGCAAGGGAAACTGTGCCGCCTGCCAGTCTCAGCATCGAGAATATGGTGGGCATGCGGTGCCAGAAACTGTCGCCCTGTTCGAGCAGCCGCGCGTTGAGCGGCGCGTTGTGCAGGAAGGCGGTCCAGCTTTGCGGGCCGAACAGCAGCAGGCTTGCCGCAGTAAGCGCGAGTGCGCTCAGGCCGGTCGCGAGCATCGCGCGTCCGTGGCGGCCCGCCGCCAGCGCGACGGGGAGCAGCACCGCCAGATGCGGTTTGTAGCTCAGGCATCCGAACAGCAGGCCCGCCAGCCAGGGGCGGCGTTCGAGGAACAGAATGCCGCCCGCCAGCAGCGCGG
>JAFIHO010000384.1 GCA_017849395.1 Hyphomicrobiales bacterium | reverse complement strand
ATGGCTTGGAATGCCGCCGGGAAAGGAGAATTGCCGGAACAGGCGGCACATGCCGGCGCTGTCCTGGGATATGTCAGGATAGAGCTCGCTATAGGTGCCCTCAAGCCAGGCATTGGCGATGATGCCGGGCGCGCCATGGCCCGGCCCCGTGACGAAAAGTATGTTGGCGTTCCGCTCCCGGATCACGCGGTTCAGGTGCACATAAACGAAGTTGAGCCCCGGCACCGTGCCCCAATGACCCAGCAGGCGCGGCTTGGCGTGCGCGCGTTTCAGGGGTTCGCGCAATAGCGGATTGGCGAGCAGATAGACCTGGCCGACCGACAGATAATTCGCGGCTCTCCACCACGCATCCATGCAGGTGAAAAGATCGGAAGATGGCGAGGTGGTCTCGGTCTCAGACAAGGCTGCTGCTGCTTTCGCGAGAGGACGCTACTGCTTCTTGCCCGGCGTCGCGGTCAGGCCGCGGCGCGTGTGGCGCGGCCTTCGCCAGAAACCGTGAGGGTCGCAACATCGTGGCGCAATTCCGCGGCGGTCAGGAACACCCGCGCCGCTCTCAGGGCCGCGGCCTTGCTGGCAAAGCTTTCGACCGGAACATCTTCGGACAACAGGACCCATTGATGATCCACCCGGGCAAGACGGTAATGCATGGTCGCCATGGGATAGCCTCCAAAACAAAATCCTACAGCGAGCCGCGGGCGTGGGCATTTGACAATAATCAAGCCCGCCAGACGCCGGAACGCGATCATTTGATCCCGATCAAGGCCACAGATCGTATCGCGCCTATGATTCAAAATATATGGAAGGGGGAGCATGAAGATGCTGACAACCCAGAAATCCGGCGTGAGGAACAGCGTATTGATGCCCGAAAGCCCGGTGGAACTCAAAAAGCTGATCTTGAAGCTCCGTTGGATCGGCCTGGAGAATGACGCTATCCTGTTGCACGCGCGTCTCGCTGAACTTGCTCCCGGCGAATGTGCTGGCTTATGGCCTCGGGAAACAGACTGATGCGGATCAGAGCGGTTCTTTCGGTTTCGTATGTCGTGTGCGGACTGCTGATGGCGGGCGCTGCCGCCGCGCAGGACATCGGCAACGGCGAAAGCATCAGCCGCCAATGGTGCGCAAACTGCCATCAGGTGGATCGCAGTTCGCCCAGGGGCAGCGACGCGGTTCCCTCTTTTCCCGCCATAGCGCGTATGCCCTCGACTACGGAGATGTCGCTCGCGGCATTCCTCAGTTCATCCCATGGACGCATGCCGGACTACAGTCTGACCCGTCAGGAAATCCGGGATGTCTCAGCCTACATTGTGAGCCTGCGCGATCCGCCCGCCACGGGCCGCTAAGCAGGCGCGGCCGGTTGACGCCGATCAAGGCCGCCAAACTCTCCCCTGGCATAAGAAAGAAGCATTCGAGGCCGGAGCCCGTCATGAATGGGACGATGAAAGCTGCCGTGGTGCGGACACTCGGAAAGCCGCTTGTCATCGAACAGCGGCCAATCCCGATGCCGGGGCCGGGCCAGGTTCTGGTCAAGATAAAAGCGACGGGCGTTTGCCACACCGATCTGCATGCTGCCGATGGCGACTGGCCGGTAAAGCCAAATCCGCCTTTCGTGCCGGGCCATGAAGGCGCCGGAATTGTCGTCGCCCGCGGACCCGGCGTGACCCGTGTGAAAGAGGGCGATGCGGTCGGCATTGCCTGGCTGCATGATGCCTGCGGGTGCTGCGAATATTGCGAGACCGGCTGGGAGACACTGTGCGAAAGCCAGAACGATAGCGGTTATAGCGTGGACGGCACCTTTGCCGAATATGCCCTGGGCGCGACGGACTATGTCGGAAGACTGCCGGCTGGCGTCGATTTCGCCTCCATCGCGCCAATTCTCTGCGCGGGCGTTACGACCTATAAGGGCATCAAGGAGACCGAAGCGCGCCCGGGCGAGTGGATCGCCATCTCGGGCGTCGGCGGCCTCGGCCATGTCGCGATCCAGTATGCCAAGGCGATGGGCTTGCATGTCGTGGCGCTGGATGTTGCAGAGGAAAAGCTCGCGCTGGCCCGCTCTGTGGGCGCAGACATCGCCGTGGATGCGTCCCAGCCCGACGCGGTGGCCCAGGTTCTCAAGGCTACGGGAGGCGGCGCGCAGGGCGTTCTGGTCACGGCAGTATCGCGGGTGGCCTTTTCTCAGTCGCTGCAATTTGTGCGCCGCCGCGGCACGGTCAGCCTGGTCGGCCTGCCGCCGGGCAATTTTGAAACGCCCATCTTCGATGTCGTGCTCAAGCGGATCACGCTGCGCGGCTCGATCGTGGGCACACGCAACGATCTCACCGAAGCCATCGCCTTCGCGGCCGAGGGCAAGGTCAAGGCCCATATCCATCGCCGCCCGCTGGAGGAGATCAACCGGATATTCGCGGAACTGCGGGCCGGCACGGTGGATGGACGCATCGTCATACCCTTTGGATGATGCTATATCTGTAAATCTCCAGCAGCGGCTTGCCGCCGCGCATTCCGGTGAACGTGTGAGGAGGGCATCACCATGATCTCGCTAGAGGATTGCATCGCGCTCTGCGGCCTCACCAGGGCGGAGGTCGATGCCATCGCCGAACACGAACATATTCCGGAAATCGCGGCCGCGATCCTGGCGCGCTATATGACAAGCCGGCCCGGCGGCTTCGAGGATATCCGCAGAATGATCGTGGAGGATATTCGTCTGGCGCTGGATCAAGGCCGCGACACCCATGCAGCCGAACTGGTTTCGGCGCTGCGACACCTGCTTTTCGTGCACCCGGAACTGGCGACGCAGGCGGATATCCAACGCCGCTAACCGGACCGCCCCACGTCAGGGGCGCGGCCGGAAAGGCGCGCTGCACCATGCAGTGCAGGCCGCCCTTAATACTTCAAACGCTGCATTCCATGGTCACGTTGCGATCGACCGATGGACTGATTGGTTCGGCGCCGTAGCGGCGTTGCAACAAGACAAGCGCGGCAGCGGGAAAATCGGGGCGATTCCAGATCCGTGTCAGGCAAATCCGCTCCTTTGCATCCTCAGCCGGGCACTCCATCTCGTAAAGCCAGGTCTGGACCCTGCCGGACGGGAAGGGCGGCTGGTCCTGCCGCATCCAGCCATCGTCCGTCAGATGATAATAGCCCCGTTCCTGCTTGGGATAATCCGACACCATAACCATCCTTGAATGTCCCTTCAGGCGGCCAAATCTTCCAGCGCCTCTGTATTCAGAAGCCGGACTTGACGCGCATTCGGCAATTCGATGATGCCGTCGCGCTCCAACTGAGACAGCGTGCGCGAAACGGTTTCGATCGTGAGCCCCAGATAATCGCCAATGTCCTGGCGGCTCATCGCCAGCCGCACCATCCGTTGCGCATCGGAGCGTCCAGCCCAATCCAGCAGGAAGGCAGCCACCTTCTCGGCCGCGCCCCGCCGCCCCAGCAACAGGCAGTGATCCTGTGCGCGGGCCAGGCTTTGCAGCGCCATTTCAAAAAGCTGTTGTCCGACGGCCACGTCGTTTCGCGCCAGATTATCCACATTGCGGCGCCGGTAGGAAATCAGCGTGCACTCACTGACCGTCTCGGCGGAAACCCTGCGCTCCGTACCCGCGTCGAAGCCAAACACATCACCTTCGACATAAAAGGCTTCGATCTGACGGCGGCCGTCCCCCAGAAATTTGCAGGTCCGCACCACGCCGGAGACAACCTTGAAGAAGGTCACCGTTTCGTCGCCTTCCGCGAAGACTTCGCGATTTTCCGCGAAATGCACCACGGTGCCTGCGGCAAGCAGCGGTTCCTGGGGCGGCTGGGCCGCCATCCAGGCGGTGCAGCCGCGAAAGCTTTCTGCGGGGGTGGCTGATGTCGCCAGATGGTTCATTCGCGGTCTCCTCGGAAAGCCTGCGCCGGATGTTTTTCTAGGCAGACAGCGGGCTGCGTGAAATTGAGTTTGGTCCTAAGGATTTCTACGTAACCTCATCCCCCACCCGGCGGCCATTGCATGGCTGACGTCCGCCCATCCCCCGATCAAGCCATTGTTCCAGAGGCATTTTCGTCTAATCACACCGCAATCCTTCTCGGCTGGCGGCCTCTTGGGACTGCAGCTAAAATTCCTAAGGGTGGGACTGCGGCGGCGATGTCGGAAATGGATTCGCTTGAGAAGCTTGCCGCGCTGGAGGCGGCGGGGGTTGGTATCTGGCGCTCGGACGCCCACAGCGTCACGCTTTCCAGTCAGGCCATGGCATTCCTTGGCGCGCCGCTGGCGTACCTGCCGCGGGAATCGTTTCTTGCGCTGATAGACGGAAAAGACAGGACGCTGGTCCAGCAGACGCTGTTCGAGTCGAATGGCGGCGCCTCCTTCGAAGTGGAATTCCGCACCGCGCCGGAAGGGCTGTGGCGCCGTCTGCGCGGCGGCCGCCCCTCGGCCGGAGACCATGCCGGAGGCATCATTCTCGACATGCGTGCCGGCCAATCCGCACATTTTTCCGATGCCAGGCTTGCGGCCATCGTTGCCTCTTCCGACGATGCCATCATCGGCAAGACGCTCGACGGCATCGTTACCGAGTGGAACCGGGCGGCGGAGGTCATTTTCGGCTTCACGGCCAGGGAAATGATAGGCCAGCCCATCCCGCGTCTTCTGCCGCCCGGCCAGGGCGCGGAGGAGGAAAAAATTCTCGCGCGCATCCGCGCAGGCCGGCGCATCAGCCATTTCGAAACCCAGCGGATGCGCAAGGATGGAGCCATCATCGATGTGTCTCTGACCGTCTCTCCCGTGCGGGACGCGGAGGGACGCCTGGTCGGCGCATCGAATGTGGCGCGGGATGTGACCAGCGCGAAACGCGTGCAGACGGCGCTGCAGGAGAGGGAAGCCCATCTCGAATCCGTGCTCGCAACAGTGCCCGACGCCATGGTCGTCATCGACACGGGCGGTGTCATCCAATCCTTCAGCGCCACCGCCGAGCGCCTGTTCGGCTATCGCGCGTCCGAGGTGGTGGGCCGGAATGTGAGCCTGCTTATGCCCGAACCCTACCGCAGCCAGCATGACGGTTTTCTCGCCCGCTATCTCTCGACCGGCGAGCGCCGCATCATCGGTATCGGCCGCCTGGTGGTGGGCGAGCGCAAGGATGGCACCACCTTCCCCATGGAACTGGCGGTGGGCGAGATGAAGAGCGGCGCCCGTCGCTTTTTTACCGGCTTCATCCGTGACCTGACGGAGCGTCAGCACGCGCAGAAGCGCTTGCAGGATTTGCAGGCCGAACTGATCTTCATGTCGCGTTACACCGCATTGGGCGAAATGGCCTCGACGCTTGCCCACGAAATCAACCAGCCGCTCACGGCAATGACGAGCTATCTGAACGGCGCGCGCCGGGTGCTCGACGGAAAACGGCTCGAAGACATTGCTGTGGCCCGGGAGGCGGTCGAATCCGCGGCCCGGCAGGCGCTTCGCGCCGGCCAGATCATACACCGTCTGCGCGAATTCGTGGCGCGTGGTGAAAGCGAGCATCAGGTGGAGAGCCTGCGCAAGCTGATCGAGGAGACGAGTGTGCTGGCGCTGGTGGGTGCCGGAGAGACCGGCGTCACCGTGTCGTTCGATTTCTCGCCGGATCTCGATCAGGTTTGGGTGGACAAGGTGCAAATCCAGCAGGTCGTGCTCAATCTGATACGCAACGCGATCGAGGCGATGCAGGGGATGCCTCGCCGCGAACTGTCCATTTCAACCGGCACCCATCAGGATGGCATGATCAGGGCCTGCATCACGGACAGCGGCTGCGGCATCGCGCCGGATGTGGCGGCACGGCTGTTCCAGCCCTTCGTCACCACAAAGAGCCAGGGCGTGGGCGTGGGACTTTCCATCTGCCGCACCATCATCGAAGCCCATGGCGGACGGCTATGGGCGGAGCCCAATCCGGAGGGCGGCACGATCTTCTGTTTCACCTTGCGGCCCGCACCAGGCGAGGAGAGCGCAGATGAAGAGTGATGGATTGGTCCACCTGATCGATGACGACGAAGCGGTGCGCAGCGCGCTGGCTTTCCTGCTCGGCACGACCGGCCTTGGGGTACGGGTCTATGAATCGGCGCAGGATTTTCTCGACAAGCTACCCGACGCGCCCGAAGGTTGCGTTGTAAGCGATATGCGCATGCCGGGGATGGATGGATTGCAACTTCAGCGCGTGCTGAAACAGAAAGGCATCGACTGGCCCGTCATCATCATGACCGGCCATGCCGATGTCCCGCTTGCGGTGGAGGCGATGAAAGCGGGCGCGGTGGATTTCATCGAGAAGCCTTTCGCGGACGAAGTGCTGATTTCCGCCATTCAGCTTGCCTCGGATGCGCTGCGGCACAAAGGCGCGCGCAACGCTGACAAGGAGCATGTGCAGGCACGGATGGAAACGCTTTCTCCGCGCGAAAAGCAGGTTCTGGACGGCTTGCTGCTCGGCCAGTTCAACAAGACGATCGCGTTCAATCTGGGTCTCAGCGCCCGTACCGTCGAAGTGCACCGCGCCAATGTGATGGCAAAGATGGGCGCCACAAGTCTTTCCCAGCTTGTGCGATTGGTGGTCCAGGCTCGGTCGAGTTGAAACAATAGATATGATACGCTTGCAATTCTATTTGGGTGAACCTGACAGGACCAATGATCTGATGGCACGGAAGCGGATTGCGCCGGGCAGGCATGTGTTTGCGCTATGAGCGCGGCTGCCACTATAGAGAACCGCACCTTCGCGGAGCTGAAGATCGGGGAAACGGCGGAAGAAACGCGCGCCATTTCCCCGCGCCATGCGGAATTGCTGGCCGCGTTGTGTGGTTCATCCGGAAACTATCCCTGGGCCGATCTGCTGCTTGTTGCACTGGTGTCCGGCCGCCTGCCGGGTCCAGGCTCGCAGATATTGTCGCTGAACCTGCGCCTGTCCCAGCCCCTCGGCCCCGGCGGCGCGGCTACCGCGCGGGTGAGGGTGCTTGAGAAGATCGCCCCCGATACCGTGCGTCTGGAATGCGAGGTCCGCGATCCTTCAGATACGCTGCTGGCCGACGGCACTCTCCTGGTGCGCGCCCCTTCCAAAAAGATTTGTGCCCCCTGCGGCGAGATACCGGCCGTGCCTGTCAACGATCATGTGCGCTATCAACGGCTGATCGAACGCTGCGCCCCGCTTGCGCCCGCCCTGACAGCAGTGGTGCATCCCTGCGATGCCCAGTCCCTGAATGCAGCGGTGGAGGCCGAGGCGGCGGGCCTCATCACTCCGGTTCTGGTGGGGCCGGAAAAAAAGATTCGAGCCGTCGCGGCTGCGGCGGGCCTCGACATTGGCAAATATCGCCTGGTGCCCACCCCGCACAGCCACGCCGCGGCAGCGGAGGCGGTGGCGCTGGTACGAAGGGGTGAGGCCGAAATCCTGATGAAGGGCAGCCTCCACACCGACGAACTCATGCATGAAGTGATGCGCGACGATACCGGTCTGCGCACCGGGCGGCGTATCAGCCATGTCTACCTGTTCGATATTCCCGTCTATCCCCGTCCGCTGCTTATCACCGATGCGGCGATCAATATTTCGCCGACCCTCTCCGACAAGCGCGATATCTGCCAGAACGCCATCGACCTTGCCCGGGTGATGGGCATCGAAAATCCCAAGGTCGCAATTCTTTCCGCGGTGGAAACGGTGAGCGACAAGCTTCCTTCCACCTTGGACGCGGCGGCGCTGTGCAAGATGGCCGACCGCGGCCAAATCACCGGCGGTCTGCTGGACGGTCCGCTCGCCTTCGACAATGCGGTGAGCCTGGAAGCGGCGCGCACCAAGGGCATCGTGTCCGCCGTGGCAGGCCAGGCCGACATACTGCTGGTGCCCGATCTGGAAAGCGGCAACATGCTGGCCAAGCAACTCACCTTCTTCGGCGGCGCGGATGGCGCGGGCATCGTGCTGGGCGCGCGGCTGCCCATCATTCTCACCAGCCGCGCCGATCCGCTGCGCACTCGTATCGCATCCTGCGCCATTGCGCTGTTGATGGCCGAGGCGCGCCGCCACCCGGCCCCCGCGCCATGACGGACGCTGTACTGGTCTTCAATCCGGGATCTTCCAGCATAAAATTCGCGCTGTTCGAAATTTCGCCGGAGCTGCGCCGTATCGCGTCCGGCGCGATAGAGGGCATCGGCACCGCGCCGCATTTTCTGGCGCGCGATTCAACAAAGGCCGTGGTCGCGGAACAACGCTGGCCCGACGGAACGCATGAGGATTTTCTGGCCACGCTGCTCCACTGGGCAGAGGACCAGCTGGGCGGCCACCGGCTGGTTGCGGCGGGGCATCGCATCGTCCATGGCGGCGCGCAATTCATTCAGCCGGTGCGCCTGGATGAAGCGGCCATCGACGCGCTGGAAAAACTCTCGCCGCTCGCCCCGCTGCACCAGCCGCACAATATCAGCGTCATCCGCGCGGTGGCGAAGCTGCGGCCGGACCTCGCGCAGATCGGCTGTTTCGACACCGCCTTCCATGCCACCATGAGTGCCACCACCCGCCGTTTCGCCCTGCCGCGCGCCTTTGAGGAAGAGGGCGTGCGCCGTTACGGATTTCATGGACTTTCTTACGAATATATCGCCGGCCGTCTCCGCGAGGTCGCGCCGCGCGAAGCGGGCGGGCGCATCATCGCCGCCCATCTCGGCAATGGCGCCAGCCTGTGCGCGCTGCAAAACGGCCGGAGCGTGGACACCACAATGGGCTTCACGGCGCTAGACGGCCTGATGATGGGCACGCGCTGCGGCGCGCTCGATCCTGGCGTTCCGCTTTATCTGATGCGCCGTCACGGCATGGATGCGGCGGCGCTGGAAGATCTTTTCTACAACAGGTCCGGCCTGCTGGGCGTCTCCGGCGTCAGTGCCGACATGCGTGCATTGTCCGCCAGCGCCGAGCCGCGGGCGCGCGAGGCGATAGACCTGTTCGTGTTCCGCATCGCGCGCGAAATCGGCGCCCTGGCCGCGAGCCTGGGCGGTCTGGATGGCCTGGTGTTCACCGCGGGCATCGGAGAAAATTCTCCGGAAATCCGCCGCCTGGTCTGCGCCCGCACCGCCTGGCTGGGACTGACGCTCGACGAGACCGCGAACCGCTCGGCGGAGGGGCGCATCAGCACGGCCGACAGCCGGGTCGCGGCCTGGGTGATCCCCACCGACGAGGAGATCATCATCGCCCGCCGCACTATTGCCGTCACCGCTTGACCTGAATCAACGCGCCCGCCGCTCCTGTGTTTAAAAAGACCGGCAATGATGGAGGCTGCATGTCCTGCAAGACCTTGATGGTTCATCTGGATTTGAATGCCGACAATGACGGCCTGCTGAAAATCACCGCCGACCTGGCCAGGCGCTTCGAGGCCAGGGTCATCGGCATTGCCGCTTGTCAGCCCCTGCCGCCCATCTATGAAGAAGGCTTGATGACAGCGGAGATCATCGCCCAGGACCAGGCGGAGATCGAAAAGGAATTCGCAGCCGCCGAGGCCCGGTTCCGCGCCGCCCTGACCGGCCGCACCGCGGGGCTGGAATGGCGCACCACCATTATCTATGCCTCGCTGGCCGATTTCATCGCCGCGGAGGCGCGCGCCGCCGATCTCATCATCACCGGCCGCGATATCGGCATGACGATGATGGACAATACCAGGCGGGTGAATATCGGCGATCTGGCGATGCGCGCGGGACGCCCGCTGCTGATCGTGCCGCCTGGCGTCTCCTCCCTGCCGCTCCAGAATGTCTTTGTCGGCTGGAAGGAAAGCCGCGAATCCCGCCGCGCCGTCGCCGATGCGCTGCCGCTGCTGCAGCAGGCGGGCCGGGCGACGGTGCTGGAAGTGACGGCGGAACAAGACACCGCCATCGCCGAGTCGCATGTGAAGGATGTCGCGGCCTGGTTGACGCGCCATCAGGTGACTGCGCAACCGATGGCCATATCCGCCCCGCGCATGGAGGTTGGCGCCTTCCGCGACGCGCTTCGCAACGGCAAATGCGATCTGCTGGTCGCCGGCGCCTATGGCCATAACCGGCTGGGCGAGTGGTTTTTCGGAGGCGTTACCCAGGATATTTTGCTCGACCCGGACTTCTGTGTTCTCATTTCCCATTGAGGCATTCTTGCGCGCGGGGGAGGCGAGGCGGCGATGCATGCCATGCTTCTCGCCCGCCCGGGCGAGCCGCTGAAATGGACCGAGCTTCCCGACCCCGCGCCTGGGCCGGGTGAAATCCGGGTGCGGGTCTTGGCCTGCGGCGTCTGCCGCACCGACCTGCATGTGGTGGATGGCGAACTGCCGCATCCCAGACTGCCCATCATTCCCGGCCATGAGATCGTGGGCCGCATCGATGCGCTGGGCCAAGGCGTCACGAACCTGAAGATTGGAGAACGCGTCGGCATCCCCTGGCTCGGCCATACCTGCGGAATTTGTCCCTACTGCGTGGCGGGCCGCGAAAATCTCTGCGATACGCCGCTCTTCACCGGCTACACCCGCAATGGCGGCTATGCCACCTCGGCGGTCGCCGATGCGCGATACGCGTTTGCGCTGGGCGAAGAGGGAGAAGACGCCGCCTTCGCGCCGCTGTTATGCGCGGGGCTGATCGGCTGGCGTTCGCTCACCATGGCGGGCGAGGCCGGAACGCTGGGACTATACGGCTTCGGCGCCGCGGCCCATATCATTGCGCAAGTTGCGATCTGGCAAGGGCGGCGCATTTTCGCCTTTACCCGGAAGGGGGACGAAAAGACGCAAGCCTTTGCGCGCAGCCTGGGCGCGGCGTGGGCCGGCGGATCGGAAGAGACTCCGCCGGAACCGCTTGACGCCGCGATCATCTTTGCACCCGTGGGCGCGCTGGTCCCCACGGCGTTGAAGGCGGTGCGCAAGGGCGGGCGGGTGGTATGCGCGGGAATCCATATGAGCACGATCCCGGCCTTTTCCTACGATCTGCTCTGGGAGGAGCGGCAGATTGTTTCCGTGGCCAATCTCACGCGCCAGGATGGCCTCGATTTCCTCGCGCTGGCGCCCCGTGTTGGAATCAGTACGCAGGTCACGCTCTACAAGCTGGCCGATGCGAACCGCGCGCTCGCCGATCTCAGGGCAGGGCGGTTCGATGGAGCCGCGGTGCTGGCGCCATGAGAAATTCGCGCTCGAACCGGTTGAAGAACCAGCGCCTGACAGCGAAACGAAGCGCGTCCGAGCCCAAGCCATACGCTACAGCCCCACAGCCTCCACTGTTTATGAGCCGATATGGCCGATCGTGGCGCCGGGATCGACAACCGCGTTGACCTTGACGTCGGCGCTCAGCCAGCCGGTCGCGGGCGCCAGGACTTCATGAAGCGCGTCCTCGATGCGCACCGCTGCCACGGGTTCGCCCGTCTCGACATAGGCGCCATCCGGCATCAGCCATCGTTCCACAATTCCTTCCGGCAACATGCTCGATGCCCATAATTCAGGAGCGACCTTGATGTAGGATTTCATGGAACTCTCTCCTGGCCTATGCGCCCGGCCTGCCCAGGCGCTCAATCCTGACCGGTACCTCTCATCCCATTATCGCGGCCGCGCCATGCGATCCGCGCGCGCGAAGAACCGTTTGGAAAACGCGTGCAATTCGCCGTCGCTGAGCCGTTCGCAAGGCTCGATGCCAACGATGTGCTTGGCGATGTGGGGCATCCGGTCACGGATGAACTGGCTGAATTGCGCCTTGGCGTCGCCGGGACCGGCGATCAGGATCGCGCCCGCGCCCTCCAGCGCGTCGCCCACCTTTTTAAAATAGTGGTTATCCGGTGCCAGATGGCCCGGACCCGGCGTGCCGGCATGATGATGCAGATGTCCCTCATGATCGGGGGCGGAAACCGCCGCCGTTTCCT
>JAFIHO010000383.1 GCA_017849395.1 Hyphomicrobiales bacterium | reverse complement strand
GGAAACCGCGCCCTTCGACAGCGCGCGCTGGCTTTCGGGCGACGAGGCGGAGATCGAGAAATTCGCCGCCGCCAACCGGGGCGGCATGGCGTCAGACCGCGATGGCGCGCCGGTGTTCCTGGCCAAAAGCGCCTGGGAAATCGGCTATGTCGCGGATCGGTTTCCCAAGGTGAAGTTCCTCAAGACGCGCGAGCGTCACGAAGTCCACGCAGAGAATTGAGGCGCTATTTCGCGTTCCTGTCGCGCCAGACCCGCAAGGTGCGGTTGGCCTGGGCGGGGGTAATCTCGTCATAGGCGTCGAGCAGGGCATACACCTCGTCGCGGCATCCGCGCGGATGCAGCAGCAGCGCAAGAGCCGAGAAATCCGATCGTCCCAGATGCACGGCATGGGCCGCCACCGCCAGCGACTGGCCCGAGGAATCGCGCAGGATTTTTTCCGCCAGCGGCGTCGCCACGTCCAGCATGTCCGCCAGCATTTTTTCCAGTCCGGATTTTTTGCGCGCGGCGGCGATCAGCGCGTGGCGCGGCGGATCGTGCGGCAGCACCCGCGCCGCCAGTTCGGGATCGGATTTCAGTTTTGCCTTCAGTTTCGCACGCGCGCCCGCATCGCCGTCGCGCGCCGCCTGGGCCAACAGCGTCTCGCACATCACGCGCATCGCTTCGGGATAATCCTTCGGCCAGGCCAGCAGCAGCTCGGCCACTTCCTCCGCCAGCGCGGCGCGCAGGGCCGGGCCCTGGTCGGCCAGCTCCATCAGTTGCGAAAGTCGCGGCGGAACGGTCATGCGGTCAGCATGGCCTGGCAAGTTTTAAGGTTTGGTGCCATGGCGCTTAACAAAAAGTTAGCCCCACCGCGCTTGCGCGCGATGGGGCCGGACTTCACGTCAGATAATTTCGGCGGTTCTCAGAACAGGATGCCGAATTCCACCAGGCCGCGGAACTGGTCCGTGTCGGTGCCGTTCTGGCCCATGCCGGAACCGGGCGTCACGCTGCTCGCGGAGACGAAGGACAGTTCCGGGCGGATGAACAGCCGCTTGTACTGCCAGGTCGGCGTGAGGGTGAAGGAGAAGGCGTCGCTGCCCGGGCCAAGGAACAGGTTGGCCGAGGCGGGCGTGCCAGCGGTGCCCATATACTCGAAGCGGCCCGCCAGGCTCCAATTGTCGTTGAAGTGGTAGGCTGCCAGCAGCGCGCCGCCCAGTTCCGTCGCACCCTTGGAGATGCCGATGGCGTTGTTGGTCGGCACATTGGCGAATTGCAGATAGGGCGAAATCGTCCAGTTGCCCGAGGTGTGGGTGTAGATCAGGTTGAAGATCGAGCCGTTCTGCTGCGGGCTTGCATAGCTTTCCTGGGACAGGTTGCCGCCGCCGACGAAGGACAGGATGTCCGCGCCGTCATTGAAGGCATAGGCGACAAGGCCCGTGATCCAGCTCGGACGGTTGAAATAGAAAGCGTCGGTCAACGACACCGAGATGCTGAGAGGTCCGCGGGCATAGTTGACCTGAACGCCGCGGCTGACCACCGGCTCCTGGTTCCACAACATGCCGCGCGTGACGTTCATGTTCTGGAAGCTGAACGCCAGTTCGGAACCGACGAGCGTGAACAGCTTGCCGGCCTGGATGTTCAGGCTGTCATCCAGCACCAGCCGGACATAGGCGACGGGCACGGTGTCATACGTGTTGGGTGTCGCAACGCTGGCGCGCGAATAGGGTGTCGCAAGGGTCGCGAAGGAATAGGCGCCCGCCTGGACATACCATTGGAACCAGCCGTCGGTCTTCTGAAGGATGACCTGGCCGTTGGTCAGATCGGCGACGAAATCCTTGTCGCCGGGATTCTGGTTGGCGGCGGTCTGGCCCATGACCATCGCGGAGGCCACGCCGCTCACATATGTCTTGCCGATCAGCCAATCCAGGCCGGGAACATCCAGGTCGAGCGACCAGGGATCGGGATTGACCTTGAGTGGGCCGGTATTTGCCGGTGTCGCCAACGGATCCGCAGCCGCCGCAGTGATGGACAATGCGAGAAGAGCGATGCCGCTCACGCCGCGAAGAAGTTTACCGTTCATGTATCAAGATCCTCTGCTTTAAATAGAAGCATGGTCACTATCTGGTCTGAGAAATGGTGGTTCAACTCGGACAAATTGATTTTGCTTTGTTTCGCGAGCGATGTTGCGGTGAGAGCACTTCACTTCCGGCGCGCTTTTAGGCACCTCGCACATCGCATGGGCATACCGCTTACTATGTGTGCGACTGCGAAAAATAAGTTTCCCTAAGCGGAAACTAAGGAAATTCGGGATTTTGGACCGCCGGAGTCCAGAATAATGCGACTCACGGGGCTTTTTAGGCGGTGGGGCCGCACGGTCTTGCATCGCCATGCCGTTTTTCATGGCAGCAGGCCGTGACGTCTCGCACTTGCAACAGGGATTTTGGCGCGCGAATTTCGGGTGCGCGCGGGCATCAACCGGTGATGCGAACCCAATCGTCGGGATAGAATCCGTTGAAGGATGAGCGCGACGAAACGGAATAGGCGCCGATGGCATCGAACACGATGAAGTCGCCCGCGGCGATCGTGTCGGGCAACAGAAATGGCCGCGGCAACACATCGATCGTGTCGCAACTCGGCCCGAACAGCCGGAAGGAGTCCAGATTCTTCTGAGGCAGCGGCGTTGCGCCCTTCTTGCCAAGCGTGATGGCGCGCACGGGATAATCGGCAAGAAAGCCCGGCTGGCACAATTCGTCGAAACTGCCATAGCGGCCGTCATTGATGTAGAGCCGCTGCCCCTTGCGCAGCACCACGCGCGTGATGAGCGACATGCCCTCGGTCGACAGCGCGCGCCCCGGCTCGCACATCACCGGAATTTGCGGATTGTCGAGCGTGCGCAGGGCTTCGGTGATGGTGTCGAAATACCAGTGGAACGGCGGCACATCATTGCCCAGCAGGGGACCGGGAAATCCGCCGCCGATATCCAGCGCCTTCAGCTCCACGCCCGCGAACCGCGCGGTGCGCTGCGCCATCTCGATCGCCTGCGCGTAGGAGAAGGGCGACAGGCATTGCGAGCCGACATGGAACGTCAGGCAGGGCGCCGCGCCTGCGGCCTGCACCCGCTTCAGCAATTTCGCCGCCTCTTCGGGCGATGCGCCGAACTTGCTCGCCATCTCCAGAACCGCGCCGCCCAGCGATGTGGCGATGCGCACGAAGACGCGCAGATCGCGCGGATTGCCGGTTTCGGCCAGCAGCTTCTCAAGCTCGAAATCGCAATCGACGACATAGTCGGTCACGCCATATTTCCCATAGGCGATCTTCGCCGCGCCCGGCAGGCGCACCGGCGCCATGAAGTGGCACCTGGCGTCAGGCAGCAGGCTCTTCACGATCTCGATCTCGCCCAGCGAGGCGGTATCGAAATGCCGGATGCCCGCGTCCCAGATTTCCTTCAGCATGAAGGGGCTGGCGTTGGATTTTACGGCATAGAGCGTGTCGCCCGGGAAGGAATCCAGGAAACGGCGCGCCGCCACGCGTATCTTTTCGGGAAGTACCGCATAGACAGGCTGGACCGGATCGAGCGCCTCGATGGCCTTCTCGATGGAGGCGAATTGCGGCATGGCCGGGCGGACGGGCGCGTTCATGCGGGGTATGTGGGCCAAGGGGGCCCCGATATCAAGAAAGAAAAGGGCGCCGGAAACCGGCGCCCTTTGTGACAATGACGCGAAGCCTTAACGGGGCGGCGGCGGCGGGTTCGCCGGGCCTTCCGGCGGCATGGGCATGGTCATCGGGCCGCGATGCATCATGGCGTCCATCTGGCCGGGCCCCATCATGCGGTGCGCCATCATCCGGCCGCGTTCCATCATCCGCTGCTGGGCGGCGCGGGTGAATTCCCGCTGCTGTTCGGGCGTGAGCGATTTGTAGAAGGCTTCCAGCGCCGGGCGTTCGGCGCTCACGTCGGCCAGTTCGCTCTTCAGCATCTCCTCGCGCTTCGCCAGCCGGTCCACGACGCTGGGCCGTTCCGAAGCGCGCGGCCGTTCCATCGCGGCGCAGCTTTCGGCGCGGCGCTTGGCGGTGCCGAGCTTCACCTGTTTCCAGCGCTCGAACACAGGCTTCTGCGCCGCCGTCAGTTCCAGCCGCGCATCGATATAGGCCATCGCGCCCACCTCGCGGGCATAGCCATCCTCGCACATCTGTTTCATGTGGGCCGCCATCTGTCCGGGGCCGGGCATGGAGGTTCGGAATTCGCGGGCGGGGCGGCGTTCGTTTCCGGCAGGCGCGGCCTGCGCCAGCAGCATCGGCTTCTTGGGCTCGGGCTGGGCATGGGCGTTGGTGGCGAGCATGGCGACGGTCGCCGCGCCGCACAGAACCAGCGTGGCAATCACGGGGACAAGGGCTTTTGGCATGGCAAATCCCGGTTTGAAATCGACAGGATTTTACGGCGGACCGGACGGCCGCGCCGCCGAAAACCGATGCTACAAAATGAAATTTACGCCATTCAGCTTCTGTTCAGCTTGGCTTGTCGGAAAGCGGCAGGCCGCCACGTCTTACAGGCGGGGCGTTGCCTTGATCGCGGCGCGCTCCGAATATTCCCCTGGCCCAGAGGAGAAAAAGGCCCATGGCAAGCAGACCGAAAACCCCCAAGAAGCCTGCAAAATCCGCACGGAAAAAAGCCCCGCACAACCTGCTGCTGGTCGCCACCCGCAAGGGCGCCTGGATCTACCATGACGATGGCGCGCGCCGCGCCTGGCGGGCGGACGGGCCGCATTTCCTGGGCCATATCATCCATCACCTGGTCATGGACCCGCGCGACGGGCGCACCCTGCTGGCGGCGGCCAGCACCGGCCATCTGGGGCCGACCATTTTCCGCTCCACCGACCTGGGGCGAAGCTGGACGGAGGCGACGCGCCCGCCCGCCTTTACCAAGACGGCGGACGGCAAGGGGCGCAGCGTCAACCACACCTTCTGGCTGACGCCCGCGCACGCCAATGAGCCCGATGTCTGGTACGCGGGGACCTCGCCGCAGGGATTGTTCCGCAGCGAAGACGGCGGCGTCACCTGGGAGCCTTTCTCCGGCGTGAATGACGATCCGCAATATCGCGCCTGGATGGGCGGCGAGCAGGATGGCAGCCCGGACGGCCCCAGGATGCATTCCATCATCGTCGATCCGCGCGATCCGGCGCATCTGTATTTCGGCATGTCGAGCGGCGGCGTGCATGAGACGCGCGATGGCGGACGCCACTGGACGCCGCTGGTCGAGGGGCTGGAGGTGGTGGAGGGCCTGGATGTCGGCAACCTCACCTTCCACGATCCGCATTGCGTGCGGATGTGTCCCAGCAATCCCGACCGGCTGTACCAGCAGAATCACTGCGGCATCTATCGGCTCGACCGGCCGTCTACCGCATGGCAACGCATCGGCAAGGCGATGCCGCGTTCCGTCGGCGATGTCGGCTTTCCGATGGTGGTGCATCCCGCCGACGACAAGACGGTGTGGGTGTTCCCGATGGACGGACAGACCGTGTGGCCGCGCACCAGCGTCGGCGGCAAGCCCTGTGTCTATCGCACCCGAAATGGCGGCAAAAGCTGGCAGCGCATGGATGCGGGGATGCCCAAAGCCGAAGCCTGGTGGACGGTGAAGCGCCAGGCCATGACCGCCGACGCGCAGAAGAAAATCGGGCTTTATTTCGGCACCACCAGCGGCGAATTGTGGGGTAGCCGCGACGCGGGCGGCAACTGGCGCTGCCTGGCGCGGCATCTGCCGGAAATCTATGCCGTCGAGACGGCCCGCACGGCATGACCTGCAAGGTGCTGATCGCCAGCCCGCTGCGTCCCTATACCGGGGCGCGCGAAGTGGATGCGGCGGGCGGCAGCCTGGGCGAATTGCTGGCCGATCTGGACAGCCGCTATCCCGGCATCCGCTTCCGCATGGTCGACGAGCAGGACCGCATCCGCCGTCACATGCGCGTGTTCGTCAATGGCGAGCAGACATTCGATCTCGGACGGACGCTGCACGACGGCGACGAAGTGCAGATCGTGCAGGCGTTGAGCGGCGGCTAGGTTCACGCGAACCGCCTGCCGATAGCTTCATGTGTCATGGCCCGCTTTACGCGGGCCATCCAGGGCAACGCAAAGATACGCGAAGACATGGACGCGATCTTTTCGGGAAACGCGCGACGACGGCAAACCTTAGCGCGCGGCGCGAAGCTCGCGGATGGTCTTCCGGCCGTCGGCGGAGGGCTGATAGACGTTGGTCATCTCGGTCAGCGCGCGCTTGAAATCTTCCACCGTGAAATTGTCCGGCACTTCCCAGGCATCGAAGCCGACCCGATGCTGGTAATTGATCTGATCGAACAGGAAATCGCCCACGGCGCGAATCTCGCCCTTGAAGCCGAAGCGGGTGCGCAGCATCCGGGCCCAGGAGAAGGCGCGGCCATCGCGGAATTTCGGGAATTCCAGCACCACCAGCGACAGATGATTCACATCTTCGCGGATGCGGGAAGGATTTTCCTCCGCCTTGAGCCGCACGCCCAGCGGGGCATTGCGCGCCAGCAACTGGGCGCGGTCCTTTTCGAAGCGGGCGAGCGAGATCAGCGCCGGGCCGTCCGGCAAGGCGGCATCGTCCGCGACAGGGGTGAACGTGTCGGCGACGAAGGCGCCGCCCTTCAGAAGCTTGCTCACGCCGCGGCCTTTTCCTGATAGGCGGCGGCCTTGAAGGGCGCCATACCGATGCGGCGATAGGTGTCCAGGAAGCGTTCGCCGTCATGGCGCTGCTTCAGATAGACATCCACCACCCGCTCCACGGCGGCGGCAATTTCATGCTCGCCGAAGCCGGGACCCATGATGTCGCCGATGCTGGCGTCTTCCGCGCCCGAGCCGCCAAGCTGGAGCTGGTAGAATTCCACGCCCTTCTTGTCCACGCCCAGGATGCCGATGTGACCGGCATGGTGATGACCACAGGCATTGATGCAGCCCGAAATCTTGATTTTCAACTCGCCGATCTGATGCTGGCGCTCCAGGTCGGCGAATTTCTTCGCGATACTCTGCGCGATCGGGATGGAACGCGCATTGGCCAGGTCGCAATAATCCAGACCGGGGCAGGCGATGATGTCGGTGATGAGGCCCGCATTGGGCGTCGCCAGGTCCAGCGCCTGCAGGCGCTTGAAGATGGCGGGCAGGTCGCGCTGCTTCACATGCGGCAGCACTAGATTCTGTTCATGGGTGACGCGGATCTCGCCCACGCTGTATTCGTCCATCAGGTCCGCGATGGCGTCCATCTGGTCGGCGCTGGCGTCGCCCGGCACCTGGCCGATGGCCTTCAGCGAGATGGTGGCGATGGCATAGCCCGGCGCGCGATGCGCATGGACATTGGTCTTCTTCCAGTTCTCGAAATCGCGGTCGCCGGTCGGCATCGCGTCCGGCAGATTTTCGAACTGCGGCGGCGCGAAATAGGCGGTGATGCGGTCCAGTTCTTCCTGCGGCAGTTGCAGGCTGCCCATGCGCTTGATTTCCTGGAACTCCACATCGACCCGGCGGCGCATTTCCTCCGGCCCGATGGCGTTGATCAGGCTCTTGATGCGCTGCTTGTGAAGATTGTCGCGGCG
>JAFIHO010000382.1 GCA_017849395.1 Hyphomicrobiales bacterium | reverse complement strand
TCATTCAGTTCGATGGTCATGCCGTTGGCGATGGAGCGCTTTTCCGGATCGTGATAGTCGCGGGGGAAATTGACGTCCTCGGTGCAGAAGATTTTCGCCCTGCGCGCGTCGATGCGCGGATCGGTGGCGACATTGTCCTCGTAATCGGCGGCGGTCGTGCTGCCGAAGAGCTATGGCACGGCCACCATATACTGGATGCAATGGTCGCGGTCGGCGGGATTGGCCAGCGGTCCCTGCTTGTCGATGATGCGGATCGCCGCCTCATGGGTGCGGATCACGATGCGCTTGATGTCGTCGGTGGTCTTGCCCTTCGCCGCCAGCGTCTTGTGCAGGATCATCGCTGCTTCCACCGCCGTCTGGGAATGGAATTCGGCGGGGAAGGAGATCTTGAACAGCACATTCTCCATCACATAGCAGCCATAGGGCCGCTGGAAGGCGAAGCTCTTGCCGCGGAAGGACGAGTCGTAGAAGCCCCATGTCTTGGCGGTCAGCGCGGTGGGATAGCCCATCTCGCCCGCCTTCACCATCAGCGCCAGCCGCACGGCGCGGCTGGTGGCGTCGCCCGCCGCCCAGCTTTTGCGCGAGCCGGTGTTGGGCGCATGGCGATAGGTGCGTAGCGACTGGCCGTCCACCCAGGCCAGCGATACCGCATCGATGATCTGCTCGCGCGACAGGCCCAGCATCTGCGCCACAACGGCGGTGGTCGCGACCTTCACCAGAACAACGTGATCCAATCCGACCTTGTTGAAGCTGTTCTCCAGCGCGATGCAGCCCTGAATTTCATGTGCCTTGACCATGGCGCGCAGCACATCGCCCATCTTCGGGCCCTTGCCGCCACTTGCCTTGGCGTTGCGGCCCAGCCAATCGGCGGTGGCGAGAATCCCGCCCAGATTGTCGGACGGATGGCCCCATTCCGCCGCCAGCCAGGTGTCGTTGAAATCCAGCCAGCGGATCATCGCGCCCAGCGTGAAGGCCGCCTGAACCGGATCGAGCACATAATCCGTGCCCGGCACATGCGCGCCGTTCGGCACCACCGTTCCCGGCACGATCGGACCCAGCAGCTTGGTGCAGGCGGGATAATCCAGCGCCTCCAGCCCGCAGCCCAGCGTGTCGATCAGGCAGGCGCGCGCCGTATCCAGCGCAAGCGCGCTGGGTTCCGCATTCTTCACCACATAATCGGCGATGTCGGCGATCACCTGATCGGGCGCGGGCCGGACGGACGGTACATAAGTGCTCATGAAAATCCCTTGAGAAATGGGCCCGAAGGCGCGCGCACCCTACAGGCTTTTGTTTTTCGCCAACAAGAGCGCGCGTTAGCGTATGCGCTCCAGAATGCTCACATAATTGGCGACGGCCGCGCCGCCCATGTTGAACACGCCGCCGATGCGCGCGTCCTTCACCTGGATCGGTTCGGGCATCTCGCCACACAATTGCATCGCGCTCATGGCGTGCATGGAAACACCGGTCGCGCCGATGGGATGGCCCTTGGCCTTGAGGCCGCCTGAGGCATTGACCGGCAAACGGCCACCGATTTCGGTGATGCCCTCTTCCAGCACCCGCGCGCCCTGACCTTCGGCAGCCAGGCCCATCGCTTCATATTCCATCAGTTCGGCGACGGTGAAACAGTCATGCGTTTCGACGAAGGACAGATCGTCCAGGGTCAGCTTCGCACCCTCCAGCGCCTTCTTCCAGGCCAGCGCGCAGCCTTCGAATTTCAAGATGTCGCGGCGGGACATGGGCAGAAAATCCTGCACATGCGCCATGCCGCGGAACAGGATGGCGCGGTTCATCGCCATCGCCGTCTCCACATCCGCCAGAACCAGCGCCGCCGCGCCGTCCGACACCATGGAACAGTCGGTGCGCTTCAGCGGTCCGGCGACAAAAGGGTTCTTCTCGCCCGGCGTGCGGCAGAATTCGTAACCAAGGTCACGCCGCATCTGGGCGTAAGGATTGGAAACGCCGTTCTTGTGGTTCTTGGCGGCGATGCGGGCCAGCGCGTCCGACTGGTCGCCATGCTTCTGGAAATAGCCCGATGCGATATGGCCGAACACGCCGGCGAATCCGCCCTCGATGCCGCTTTCCTCTTTCAGATAGGAGGCGCGCATCAGATTCTGGCCCACTTCCGGGGCGGGCGTGGTGGACATCTGCTCCACCCCCACCACCAGCGCGATGCGCGCCTTGCCGGATTCGATGGCGCGGATGGCCTGGTGGATGGCAGCCGATCCGGTGGCGCAGGCATTCTCCACCCGTGTCGCAGGGGTGAAGCGCAGCTTGGGATCGGCCTGCAGCACCAGGGCAGCGGTGAAATCCTGGCGCGAGAAGCCGGCGTTGAAATGGCCCAGGAAAATTTCGTCTATGTCTTCGGCATCCACGCCGGCATGGCGCATCGCCTCCTGCGCCGCCCGGACGGTGAGGCTTTCCACCGATTCCGCGTCGAACTTGCCGAAGGGCGTGTGGCTCCAGCCCGCGATTGCGACGCTCATCCGAACTCTCCTGGGCGGCTTTTGCCGGTATTTCCTGCGCCATACACTAGCACGGCGGACGTCCGGGCAAGCCCGTGATTGCGCCCGCCGCACCCTGTGCGCTGCGGTTCAACTTGTTGTGCGCGGGGGTTAAAGATCGTCCGTTGCAGCGGGTGCGATGCTTTTTGCCGACAATAAGTTAAGCGCCTTGGCGGATGAGCAGGCCGGTCCGCCCAGGCGTAAAGTCCCAGGAAACCCAGGTCCGTCGCGAAGATCATGCAAAGGCCCGCATTCCGTCCAGGCCGTGGCGAGACCCGCCCCGATATCAATGTTGACCACCGCCCGCTAGGCTTCGCGGCGCGGCAGCTATGGAACACAACGCCATGATGTCCTACTCGCTTGCCATCGATATCGGCGGGACCTTTACCGACGCGGTCCTGCGCGGCTCCGACGGGTCGCTCACCGTGGACAAGACGCTGACCACCCATCACGACCTGCTGGAAGGCTTTTTCCGGGGCGTGGACCTGGTGCTGGGCAAGGCGGGCATCAAACCGGGCAATGTGGACGGCGTGATGGTGCATGCCACCACGGTCGTCACCAATGCGCTGATCGAACGGCGCGGCCAGCCCACGGCGCTCATCACCACCAAGGGGTTCGCGGGCGGTCGGGCGATCCGCAACGAACATCGCGACGAGATGTACGATCCGCAGATCGAATTCGCGCCGCCGCTGATTCCGCGCGAACTGACGTTCGAGATCGACGAGCGCATCCTGGCCGACGGCACGGTGCAGAAGGGCGTGGATGCCGCCGAAGTGGCGGCGCTGGTGCCTGCGCTGCGCGCCAGCGGCGTGGTGACGGTGGCGGTGTGCCTGATCAACGGGTTCCGCAATCCCGCCAACGAACAGGCGATCGCCAAGGCGTTCCGCGAAGCCGCCCCGGACATTTATCTGTCACTGTCCTCGTCGGTCGCTCCGCAAATCCGCGAATATCCGCGCGCCTCCACCACCGCGATCAACGCCTATACCGCGCCCATCACCGAGCCCTATCTGAAAGGCCTGTCGAAAGGCCTGGAAAAAGCGGGCGTGCCCAACCGGCCGCTCATCATGCTGAGTTCGGGCGGCGTGATCGGCGCGGAAACGGCGGGTCGCAATCCCGTCCGTATGATCGAAAGCGGTCCCGCGGCGGGCGCGCTGGCGGCGGCCTATTATTCCGAACGGCTGGGGCTGGACCGACTGCTGTCCTTCGACATGGGCGGCACCACCGCCAAGGCCTGCCTGATCGAGGAACGCAAGCCGCTGGTCACCGGCACTTTTGAAGTGGACCGCAAATACCGCTTCTGCGAGGGCAGCGGCATGCCGCTGACCATTCCCTCCATCGACATGATCGAGATCGGCGCGGGCGGCGGCAGCATCGCGTCGATGGATGAACTGGGATTGCTGAAAGTCGGTCCGCGCAGCGCCGGTTCACAGCCCGGCCCCGCCTGCTACGGACGCGGCGGCCAGGAGCCGACTGTCACCGATGCCGACCTGCTGCTGGGCCTGCTGGATGCCGACAATTTCCTGGGCGGCGACATGAAGCTGGACCGTCCCGCCGCCGAAGCCGCGATGAAGCGGCTGGGCGACAAGCTGGGCACCAGCGTCGAACAGACAGCGGCGGGCATCTATCGCATCGTTGCGGAAACCATGGCGGGCGCGGCGCGCGCCCATGCCACCGACCGGGGCGTTGATCATCGCGGGTTGCCGCTGCTGGCCTTTGGCGGCGCGGGTCCCGTGCATGCCTGCGCCGTGGGTGAACTGCTGCAGAGCACGGCGGTGATCTTCCCGCCCCAGGCCAGCGTTCTGTCGGCGTTCGGAACGCTGGTGACGCCGGTGCGGCTGGACATGGTGCGCAGCGCGCTGGGCAATCTCGATGCGCTGGATTGGAAGGAAGTGGATCGCCTGCTGACCGAGATGACGGAAGAAGGCCATGCCGCGCTGGCCGAGGCGGGCTGCACGCCCGACAAGGTGACCCTGACCGTGGGCGCGGATTTGCGCTACTTCGGTCAGCAGAATGAAGTCGGCATCGTGTTCGCGCACGATCCGCGCGAAGGCCGCGACGCCAAGATGATCCGCAAAAGCTTCGAGGAAGCCTATCACGCGCAATATGGCGTGAACCCCTCGCATGTGCCGGTGGAGATCGTGAGCTGGCGCCTGACCGCGCAGGGCCCCGGTATTGCCTTCAACGCGACGCCGAAGCTGGCCGACAAGCCCGCATCGCCCAAGGCGCATCGCCCCATCGGGCTATGGCCCAAGGCTGGCAAGGTCGCGGTCTATGACCGCGCCAGCATGATGCCCGGCCAGACCGTGGCGGGCCCGGCCATCATCGAGGAACGCGAGACCACCATCGTGCTGCCGCCCGGCTGGGACAGCACCGTGAACGATATCGGCTGCGTCGTGGCGACAAGGAGGCCTGAAGATGGACGGCATTGAACTCGAGATTCTCTGGTCCAACCTGATCGGCATTGTCAGCGAACAGGCCAAGGCGCTGCAGCGCATCGCCTTCAGCCCCATCGTGCGCGAGGCGGGCGATCTGGCGAGCGGGTTGTTCGACGCGCGCGGCCGCATGGTGGCGCAGGCCAACACCGGCACGCCCGGCCATATAAACTCGCTCGCCGCGGCGGGCGAGGCGCTGCACAAGCCTTTCGATGGCAAGCTGGTGCCCGGCGATGTGATCATCACCAACGATCCCTGGATGTCGGCGGGCCATTTCTTCGACATCACGGTGCTCAGCCCGATCTTCTGGCATGAGCGGCTGATCGGCTATATCGGCTCGACCATCCATCACACAGATATCGGCGGCTATGGCATCGGCGCAGGCGCGCGCGACATCCATGAGGAAGGGTTGTGGATTCCGCCGTCCAAGCTGTACGAGGCGGGCGAGCCCAGCGCGCTGCTGCATGCCTTCATCCGCCACAATGTGCGCACGCCCGACCATGTGTTCGGCGATCTGGCCGCGCAGGTTTCCAGCGGGCGCGCGGGCGGCGAACGTCTCATCGCGCTGTGCCGCCGCCAGGATTTGCAGGACATCGAGGCGGTGGCGGACGAGATCATCACCCGTTCCGAGGAAGCCACACGGCGCGCCATCCGTGCCCTGCCGTCGGGCACCTGGCACGGCGAAAGCAAGTTCGATGTGCCCGGTGGCGACATCATCACCCTGAAGGCCGCCGTCACCATCGACAACAAGGCGGGCGAAGTGACGATCGACTTCGACGGCAGCTCCGGCCCCAGCCCGCTGGGCATCAATGTGGTGATGAACTACACCCACGCCTATTCCACCTTCGCGGTGCGCAGCACCCTGAACCCGGAACAGCCCAACAATTACGGCTCGCTGGCCCCGATCAAGGTGAAGGCCCCCAAGGGCTGCATCGTCAATGCCGCCTATCCCTCGCCGCTGAACGCGCGGCATGTGGTGGGCATGTTCGTGCCCATGCCGATCCTAAAGGCGCTGCATCAGGTTATCCCGGAGCGTGTGCTGGCCGAAGGTTCGGGCGCGGTGTGGACGGTGCAGATCCAGGGCAAGCGCGCCACGGGCGAAGCCTTCACCTCGTCCATGTTCAACTATTCCGGCGGCATGGGCGCGCGCGCGGCCAAGCCCGGCCCCAGCGCCACCTGCTATCCCACCGGCGTCGCGGCCGTGCCGGTCGAAATCCTGGAAGCAGCCATTCCCATCGTGTTCGACAAGCGCGAATTGCGGCCGGGCTCGGGCGGCGCGGGCCGCACGCGCGGCGGCGACGGCCAGGTGATCGCGTTCCATATGCGCACCGACCAGCCCTGGCTGCTGAATGCCGTGCCGAGCCGCATGGATGACGGGCCGGAAGGCCTGGATGGCGGCCAGCCTGGTGCCTCGGGCCGCTTCACGGTGAATGGCAAATCCGTGTCGGAAGCGCGCAAGATGACCATGGCCCCCGGCGATATGGTAGTGTTGGAGACGCCGGGTGGCGGCGGCTACGGCGCCGCTTAAGGGAGGACCGCGATGAACATACATGCGATCGACTGGAACCAGACGCCGTGGGAGCGGGTGCGCGAAGGCGTGGAGCGCAAGGCGTTTTCCGGTGACGGCGCGACCGTCTCGCTGAACCGGCTGCAGCCCGGCCATGAGCCGCGCCCGCACGACCATCCGCACGAGCAGATCGTCTATATCCTGAGCGGCCAGATCGATTTTCACATCGGCGAAACAGTCACCCGGCTTGGTGCGGGCGGGTTGCTGGTGGTGCCGCCGAATGCGCGGCACTGGGGCGTTGTCGTTGGGGATGAGCCGGTGCTGAACCTGGACGTCTTCACGCCCAAGCGGGCCGAATACGCGTCCTGAACGCGGCGCTTCTTCCTACATGCTGTGACGCGGCGTGCGGCCGGGCTGCGCGGCCGGGATGATAGACGGCATCGGGGCGGGCGACGTCGCGGCCTTGTCCGCCGCGTCCAGTGGCGCATAGGGATCGTAACTCACCACGCCTATGGTCAAGGGCTGCACCGCGATCCCCCCGCCCGGATCGCCGGCATAGGGCGAGCCGTTCGGATTGCCGTCACTCACGCCTGAGCAGCCGGAAACCGCCAGCGCGAACAATCCGGCCATCGCCACTTTCACATATGTCATGGATCACCGCCTTCGCCATGCGATAGCAACGCAGTTTCCCCCAATCGGATGCGGGACGCGAATGAAAAGCGATTATGGTCACACCAGACATTCTTTATTGCATTGCAGCAACCTCGCTCGCCATGGCGCGTTATCGCGCATGGAGATCGAGGGACTCGCGCCGTGCCGGAACCGGATTTGTGGGGCACCACCCGTAAGCTGATGGAACTTTATGGCCGCCAGGCGGAGGCCACCGCGCTGGAACGCGCGGAACGATGCCTGTCACGGGGCGACCGCCAGGGCTATCAGCGCTGGAGCGAGATTCGCGCCGCCGTGCAGCGGTTCGAGAAGCGGATCACGGCGGCGTAACGCAGACCGTTTCCAGCGCATATTGTCGCTTCACCGCCCCCGCCGCCTGAAACACGGCCCAGGCCTGATCGTCAATGCGGCAGGCCGGTGAGTTCGCTCAGCCCGCTCCAGACGATCTGGATTCCGATGCACAGCAGGATGAAGGCCGACAGGCGCACCACCACATTGGTGCCGGTGGTGCCCAGGAACGCCACCAGCCCCTGGGCGAAGCGGTAGCAGACATAGATGGTCACGGCGATAGCGATCAGGCCCGCCACCGCGGCGATTCCCAGCTGCGCCAACTGCTCCAGGCTCGCGCCTCCGGGCCGCTGGCTGCCCAGCGTGATGGCCACCGACATCGAGCCCGGCCCCACGGTAAGCGGCAGCGTAAGCGGATAAAAGGAATCCGGCACCGTTACGGACGCATCCGGGGTTTCACCCTTCCGCTCCGGCGTCTCGGCATTGAGCAGCTTCCAGCCGAACGAGGTCACCGCCAGGCCGCCGCCAATGCGCAGCACCGGCAGGCTGATGCCGAAAAATTCCAGCACATGCGAACCGACGAACAGCGACCCCAGCAGGAGCAGGAAGGAGTTTCGCGCCACCCGCCCGGCCAGGGCCGCGCGCTGGGCGTCAGTGCCGAACTGGGTCATTCCCAGGAACAACGGCGCGCTGCCCACCGGATTGACGATGGGAAACAGGGCCGCATAGACCAGCAGGAAGGTATTGGCGAAAGCGTTCAAGGCAAGGCTCCGCGCCGTTCGAATCCGTTGCCACACTAGCCCGGAGCTGGCCCGGCGCGAATGCGTTCCATTCGCCGTTTCCGGTCAGCAAATTGTCAGGCGCGCTGTTTCAATACTAAAATTCATGATGAGGCGAGCCGCATCTTTTCTGCTGTCCGTTGCGCTGGCTGCAGGAGCGGCCCAGGCCGCGCCTGCAAATCGCTATCATTTGCCGGACGATTTCGAAGGCGCCATCGACCAGGACGGCGCCCGCCAGGCCGTGAAACGCGGCGATGCCGCGCCCTTTGCGAGGATTTTCGCGAAAGTCGGGCCGCAGATTCGCGGCGAGATTGTCGGCCAGAAGCTGGAACAGCATCGCGGCGTCTGGCTGTATGAATTCCGCGTCGTCGCGCCGGACGGGCATGTGCGGTTCCTGCATTTCGACGCCAAGACCGGCCGCCCGTTTCAGGTCGAGCCGCTGTCATGAAGATTCTTCTGGTCGAGGATGATGCGCGGATCGCGCGCAACATTGCCGAAGCCCTGCGGCAGGCGGGCTTTGTGGTGGAAACCGAAGCCAACGGCAACGAAGCCTGGTTCAAGGGCGATGTGAATGACTATGACGCCGTCATTCTCGATCTCGGATTGCCGGGGCTTGACGGTCTGTCCATCCTCAAGCGCTGGCGCGCCGCCGGACGCGATTTCCCCATCCTTGTGCTGACCGCGCGCGGCGAATGGAAAGACCGGGTCGAAGGCATCGAGGCCGGGGCCGATGACTATCTGCCCAAACCCTTCGAGATGGCGGAGGTGCTGGCGCGGCTGCGCGCCATCACGCGCCGCTCGGCGGGCGCGGCCAGACCGGTTCTGCATTTCGGCGAACTGGCGATCGACACACGCCATATGCGCGTCAGCGTCGGAGATTGCACCGTGGCGCTGACGCCGCATGAATACCGTCTGGTCAGCTATCTGGCGCACAATCCCGGCCGCGCCGTGTCGCAATCGGAACTGCTCGATCATCTTTATGCCGGCGACTCCGCCTACACCACCAACAGCGTGGAAGTGCTGGTGGCCCGCGTAAGACGCAAGATCGGCGCGGCGCGCATCGAAACGCGGCGCGGCTTTGGCTATGTGCTGGGCGGGCCCGGGACATGAACCTGCGCTCGCTGCGTTTGCGGCTTTTCGTTGCCGCCACAATCGCCTTCGCGGCCGCGCTTCTGCTGTGCGGCGTGCTGCTGACCCAATTGTTCGAACGCCATGTGACGCGGCATTGCGATGCCGAACTGCAATCCTATCTGCGCCAGCTTGTCAGCGCGGTGGAGTTCGGTCCGGACGGCAAGGTTGTACTGGCGCGCCAGCTTCAGGACCCACGCTTCGACGAACCGTTGAGCGGCCTTTACTGGCAGATCGAGGAAGACAAGACCGGATTAATCCTCAGTTCGCGCTCGCTGTGGGACACTCATATCCCGCTGCCCAAGGATGTCGTGCCCGCCGGCCAGATCGACCATCATGTTCTGCCCGGCCCCCAGGGCGCGCCGGTGCGCGTGCAGGAGCGGGTGATCATCTTCGACCTGCCGTCGGGCAGCCGCACCCTGCGCATCGCCGCCGCGATGAGCCAGTCGGAGATCACCGATGCCAGCCGTGCCTTCGCCGCCGATCTGTGGCCTGCCATATTCCTGCTCGGCCTCGTCCTGCTGGCGGCGACCTGGTTTTATATCGGCGTCGGCCTGAAGCCGCTGGAAACCATCCGCCGCAGTCTTTCGGCGGTGCGCGCCGGTGCCAGCCGCCGCCTGGAGGGAGACTTCCCCACGGAAGTCGTTCCGCTTGTCGAAGAAGCCAATGCGCTGCTGGCTGCGCAAGATGAATCCCTGGCCCGGGCGCGGGCGCGGGCCGCCGATCTGGCGCATGGCCTGAAAACGCCGCTCGCCGTGCTGCAATCCGACGCTGAAAGACTGCGCGCGCGCGGACAGGACGACATCGCCGAGGACATGGGACAACTGGCGGGACAGATGCGCCGCCATGTCGAGCGCGAACTGGCAAGAGCCCGCCTGCGCGGCGCGGCGCCGTCCCAGGCGACGCCGTTGCTTCCGGTGGTGGAACGGCTGGTCGGGTCGCTGCGGCGATCGCCGCGCGGCGAGGCGTTGAACTGGATCGTAGACGTAGCGCCGCATCTGACGGTCGCGGCCGATACGGAAGACCTGACGGAATTGCTGGGCAACCTGCTGGACAATGCGCGCAAATGGGCGCGCGGCGAGATCCGCATCACGGCGGAACCTGTGGACCCGTTGCTGCGCATTCATGTGCTGGACGATGGTCCCGGCGTTCCGGATGCGGCGCTGGTTCTGTTGCCCGAACGCGGCACCCGGCTGGATGAGACCATGCCCGGCACCGGGCTGGGCCTCGCCATCGCGCGCGACATCGCCGCCGCCTGTCACGGATCGCTGCAAGTCGCCAACCGTCCCGGCGGCGGTTTCTCCGCCGTCATCGAACTCCCCGCACAGGCAAGACAACTCCGCCATGCATAGATCGCTGACACTTTTTCTCGCCATCGCCTTTCCCCTCCAGTCGATGGCGGCTGTCCTGCCCATCACGCCCCGGCAGGCGCAGCAACTGGGCATCCGAACCGCGCCGGTGCAGGCCGCCGCCGCAAGGCCCGCCATATCGGTCCTCGGCCATGTGATCCCCGCGCCCGATGCGCGCGTGCCCGTGGCCGCGCCCTTTGCCGGAACCGTGAAACGCCTGGTGCGGCTGGAAGGCGAGATGGTGAAGCAGGGCGATACGCTG
This sequence comes from Hyphomicrobiales bacterium, assembly GCA_017849395.1. Lineage (GTDB taxonomy): Bacteria > Pseudomonadota > Alphaproteobacteria > Micropepsales > Micropepsaceae > Rhizomicrobium. Next base: position 10,184 of record JAFIHO010000382.1, on the reverse strand, counting down.
GCGGAGATTGTCAGCGCCGACATGCGCGCGTCCGCCGCCAGGCTGGAAGCACAGCAGGCACGCGAGCGTTCGGCGCGTGCGGCCGCCGAGCGTGCGCGCCTGCTGGTCAAGGAAGGCATCGCGCCCGCGAGCCGGGCCGAGGAAGCCGAAGCCGAAGCGGCGTCATCCGCCGCCGATCTGGCGGGTCTGCGCAGCGTCATGGGCCGCGCCGCGCGCGGCGGCGATGGCGAATATCGCCTGCTGGCTCCGGCGGCGGGACGCGTGGCCGCCATCCAGGCGGATGCGGGCGATACGGTCGCCGCCATGCAGCCGGTGATGGCGATCGACACACGCGAAGAGATGTGGGTGGAAGCGGCGCTCCCCGCGGCACTTGTCGGCCAGGTTCATGCGGGCGACCGGGTGACGGTGGACGGCACGCGGGCGTCGGGCGTCGTGATAGCCGCCGGAACCAGCATCGATCCGAAAAGCCGCAGCGCGATGCTGCGCGCCCGCCTCACATCCGCGCCGGGCCTGATCAGCGGCCAGACGGCGCGCCTGTCGGTCGCCACCCGCGCCGAGCAAGGCAGTTTCACCCTGCCGCGCAATGCGGTGGCGGAAATGAAGAATGGCACGGCCGTCTTCGTACAGCGCGGCGGCGGCTTCGAAGCCGTTGCGGTGCGTGTGCTGGGGCTTGGCGCCCAGTCCGTCACGGTCGCGGGTCCGTTCTCCTTGCGCGACCGCGTCGCGGTAAGCGGCGTCAGTGAACTCAAGGCCGCGAGCGCACGGGAATAATCATGTTGCGCCGGTTGATAGAATTTGCCCTGGGTCAACGCCTGCTGGTGATCGTGCTGGCGGCGCTGCTGGCGGGCGCGGGCGGTTATGCATTCACCCGTCTGCCCATCGATGCCTATCCCGACATCTCGACGACACAGGTGAAGATCATCCTGAAGGCACCGGGCATGACGCCGGAGGAAGTCGAACAGCGGGTGATCGCGCCGCTGGAGTTGGAACTGCTGGGCATTCCCGATCAGGTGATCCTGCGTTCCATGGCGAAATACGCCATCGCCGACATCACCATCGACTTCAAGGACAGCACCGACGTCTATTGGGCGCGCCAGCAGGTGGGCGAACGCCTGTCCAGCGCGATGGACCAGTTGCCCGATACGGTGACCGGCGGCCTTGCGCCCATCGCCACGCCGCTGTCGGAAATCTTCATGTTCACCATCGAAGGCGGCGGCCTCAGCCTGGCGGAACGGCGCACCCTCCTGGACTGGACCATCCGGCCCGCGCTGCGCACCATTCCGGGCGTGGCGGATGTCAATGCGCTGGGCGGCCATGTCGTCACGTTTGAAGTCGTGCCGGACGACGCGGCGCTTCTGTCGGCGGGTCTGCGCATCGGCGACCTGCGCACCGCAATCGAGCAGGCCAACCGCAATGACGGCGCGGGCCGGGTCAGCGATGGCGAAGAAGCGCTCATCGTGCGCGCGGTTGGCGCGGTCCGCACGCTGGAGGATCTGCGCGAGGTGATGGTGACCCCGCGCTCCGGCAAGGCGGTGCGGCTGGGCGATGTCGCCACGGTTCGCACCGGCTCGCTGACCCGCTATGGCGCGGTGACCAAGGACGGCAAGGGCGAAGCCGTTGAGGGCCTGGTGCTGGGCCTGCGCGGCGCGGACACGGGCGCGGTGGTGGCGGGCGTGCGCGCCCGCCTGGACGAAGTGCAATCCAACCTGCCGCCGGGCGTGCGAATCCATGTGTTCTATGACCGCGCCGATCTGATCGACAAGGCGGTCAGTACGGTCAATCACGCCCTGATCGAGGCGACGGTGCTGATCGTCATCCTGTTGCTGCTGTTCCTGGGCGATCTGCGCGCCGCCATTGTCGTGTCGTTGACACTGCCCTTCGCGGCGATCACCACCTTCCTGATGATGCACCTGTTCGGGCTGACCTCCAACCTGATGAGCCTGGGCGGATTGGCCATCGCCATCGGCATGCTGGTGGATGCGGCGGTGGTCGTGGTCGAGAACACGGTCGAGCAAACGTCGCATCACAGCGCCGAAAGCGGCACGGCCCGGCTGCAGCGGATTGGCCACGCGGTGTCGGAAGTGGCTGTTCCGGTGGCCTCCGGCATTGTCGTCATCTGCCTGGTTTTCCTGCCGCTGCTGTCGCTGCAGGGTCTGGAAGGCAAGCTGTTCGCGCCCGTTGCGCTCACCATCGTGTTCGCCCTGTCCGGTTCGCTGATCCTGTCGTTGACATTGATCCCGGTGATCGCCTCCTTCCTGCTGAAGCCGGGCGCGCATGGCGAGGCGTGGCTGATGCGCAAGCTGACGCCGCTCTATTCCGGGGCGCTGGCCAAGGCGCTGGACCGTCCCCGGAATTTGTTCGTCGCGGTCGGCGCGGCGCTCATCGCCGCCGCCATCGCCTATGTCGCCATCGGCAAGACCTTCATGCCGACCATGGACGAAGGCTCGATCATCATCCAGCTCGCCAAACTGCCGTCCATCAATCTGGAACGCTCGACGGCGGTGGACCGCGCCGTGCAGAAAGCCGTGCTGGACAATGTGCCCGAAGTTAGCGAGGCGGTGGCGCGCACCGGCAGCGACGAAATCGGCCTGGACCCGATGGGTCTCAATGAGACCGACCTGTTCCTGATGCTGAAGCCGCGCGAAACCTGGCAGGCGAAGGACAAGGAGGCCATCCTCGACCGGCTGCGCGCGCTGATGAAGGATTTTCCCGGCGTCGAATATACCTTCACCCAGCCCATCGAGTTGCGCACCTCCGAGATTCTGACCGGCAGCCGGGGCGATCTCGCCATCAAGCTGTTCGGTCCGGATCTCGCCACGCTTGGGCGATTGTCCGAAAATATCCGCGCCGCCGTGCAGGCGGTTCCGGGCGCGTCGGAAGTGTTCACCGTGGCGGACGATTCCGTGCGCTATCTCCAGACCGACATCGACCGCATGGCGGCGGGCGCGGCAGGCCTGCCCATCCAGGTGCTGCAGGAGGAAATGCGCGCCCGGCTGGAAGGCGTCGGCGCGGGCGTCGTGACGGAAGCGGCGCGCCGCACACCGATCGTGATCCGGGGCGGGGAAGAATTGCGCAGCCGCCCCGAACTGTTTGGCGATATCGGTATCGCCACCGACATGGGCGGGGTCGTGCATGTCGCGGATGTGGCGCGGGTCGAACGGCCGGAAGGACCGGTGCGCATCCAGCGCGAGAATGCCTCGCGCTTCGCCACCATTCAGGCAAATGTCTCGGGCCGCGATCTGGTCAGTTTCGTCGAAGCGGCGCAGGCCGCAGTGGCGCAGAATGTCAAACTGCCGCCAGGCTATCGCCTGGAATGGAGCGGCGAATTCCAGAACCAGCGCCGCGCGGCGGCGCGATTGATGGTGGTGGTGCCGCTGGCGCTGGGCCTCATCTTCCTGGTGCTGTTCGCCACGCTGGGTTCGGTGCGCCAGTCGCTGCTGATCGTGGCCAACATCCCGCTGGCGCTGATCGGCGGCATCCTGATGCTGTGGCTGTCCGGCGATTATCTGTCGGTGCCCGCCTCGGTGGGATTCATCGCTCTGCTGGGCATCGCGGTGCTGAACGGGCTGGTGCTGATCGTCTATTTCAACCAGTTGCTCGCCGCGGGCCACACGCTGCGCGACGTCGCCTATGAAGGCGCCCGGCGCCGCCTGCGTCCGGTGCTGATGACAGCCAGCATCACCGCGCTGGGTCTGGTGCCGCTGCTTTTCGCCACCGGTCCGGGTTCGGAAATCCAGAAACCGCTCGCCACCGTGGTGATCGGCGGCCTCATCAGTTCGACGGCGCTGACCCTTTTTCTGCTGCCGGTTCTGTTCGTGCGGTTCGGCGCACCTAGGGAGAAGCGCATATGAGCACGCGCAAGGAGCGCTGCTGGGGGAACGGCATGAAAATCCGGATCGCCGGAATTGCATTCCTGTCGCTGGCGGCATCGGCTGCCGGCGCACATCCCACGGTGGATTCGCCCAGCCTGTCTTTCCTGCCCGCGGAAGGCCAGGTAGTCGATCTGCTGGCGCAGGATGCCGGCGTGCGGCAGGCGGGCGCGATGCTGAACTCCGCCCAGGCGCAGGCCCGCGCGCTGGAAGCCGGGCCGCATGAATTCACCCTGTATGGCAATTATCTATCCCGCGCCACCAACACGGACGGGCGGCTGAACGAATGGACGGTGGGCATCAACCGCGCCATTCGCATGCCCGGCAAGGCAAGCGCCGACGAAAAGATCGGCGCGTTCGGCATCGCCGCCGCGCAGAACGGCTTTGGCGATGCGCGCCACCAGGCGGCCACGCGGCTGAAGCTGCTCTGGCTCGGCTGGGTGTTGGCGGAGAATGACGCGGCCCTCGCCGACCAGGATGTCGCCGCCTATGAACGCCAGCTTGCCGCCACCGAGCGCGGACGACAGCTGGGTCAGGCCGCGATGCTCAATGTGGAACAGGTTCAGGCCGCGCTGGCGCAGGCGCGGGCGGTTGCGGCACAGGCGCAGGAAGCCCGGCTGGAATCGCGCATGACCCTGCAGCGCAGTTTTCCGGGCGTGTCGATTCCGGATGCGCCCCCCGTCATGCCGGATCCCGTCGCACCGCCGGGCACCTGGCCCGAATGGCGAACCGCCGTGCTGGAAGACAATCACGAGATCAAGATGGCGCGCAGCGAAGCGGACCGCCGCGAATGGAAGGCCCGCCGCGCCAGCATGGACCGTTTCGCCGATCCGACGTTCGATCTGCGCACATTCCAGGAGCGCAGCGGCCATGAAACCGGCTTCGGCGTCGGCGTGTCCATTCCGATCGGCGGTGCGCTCCGGCAGGCCACGGCGGATCAGGCCAGTGCCGAAGCAGCCGCCGCTTCGGTCGAAGCACACCGGGTGTTGCGCGATGTGGAGATCGTCGCCGACCGCGATGTGATCCAGGCGCAACAGGGACTGGCCGCATGGCGCGCCGCCCAGGCAGCCGCGGACAGCAGCGCCGCGATGCTGAAACGGATGCAGCGCGCCTATGACCTGGGCGACCAGGGCCTGACGGAATTGCTGATCGCCCGCCGCCAGGACTCCGATGTGCGCCGCGCCGAAGCCAGAGCCCGCGCCAGCGCCCATTCCGCAATCCTGCAACTGATGATCGATTCCCACCGCATCTGGGGTCTGGGAGACGAAGAGTAGGTAAACGGGCCGTTACAGGGCCGGGACGCAAACAGCCATCCGATATTCTTGACGCGTCAACCCATCTGATCTGTTTCTTGAGGGCTGCGACGGACGAGCGGGCGGAAATTGCCCCTGACCATTTACCGCACGCAAAGCGGCAAATGTTTCGGCAAGCACGTCAGTCCAGTCTCAATCTTTCCCGATCCGCGAGGGCAGCCGCAAGTTCGGCGTGGCCCGCGCCCACGCGGTAATAGGCATCAACATCTCTCACCCTCGCGTCAGCCGCAGCTTCTTCTCGCTGATTGACCAGGAAGACATCGCTGGCGCCCAGAGCGCAGCGGCGACGCTCAGCCTCGGACATGCGCTTTGCCAGTTCGACTTCATTGACCGCGAGCGATGCGAGCTGTTCGGCGCCTGTCACCTGGCGGTGCAGATTGTTGATTTCGACAGTGATCTGATCTTCCGTCAGCCGTTGCCGTAGCCGAAGAGCCTCGGCTTCCGCACCCGCCTCAGCCAACCGCCCTTCCGGTTGGCGTTGCTGAAGGGGCACCGAGAAGCGCAGGCCCACTATAGCCTCGGTCTGCGATCTTCCATAGTTGGCGAAGCCAGCAGCCCCCATATCCTGGGAAGCTTCGATTCTGAAGTCCAGCCGGGGCTGCAGATCGTTCCGCGCCAGTTGAATGCGTGCATTTACCTGCTCGACGCGGACGCGCAGCGCCTGAAGATCGGGGCGGTTTTGCCGCCAGTTCGAAAGGTCCGCCTTGTTTGGGAAGCCCAGCGAGTCCAGTTTCGCGGGCAACCGGTTCGCGTCCGGCACGACGGGGGTTCCGGACGAATCCCGCAAATATAGGGACAGAGTGTTCGCCTGGGTCGCCAGGTCTTGCTCGGCCCGCGTCAGAAGGCCCTGACGCCTTATGAGGTTCTGCCGGTTCTCCACCGCCAGGATGGCGGGCCGCGCTCCACTGCTGACCAGTTTTTCAATCGAAACTTGTCGCTCCGTAGCGAGCGAAAGCAGATCGCGGAATATCTGGACACGAAGTCCGGCAGCAACCCACTGCTGATAAGCCTCGATGGCGCGGCGCTGGATGCCGATTGCCACGGCGCCGCGATCCAGGGCCGCGAGCTCCCTGTCGCGTTCCGCCAGAGTGATGCGCGTTCGCCTCTCGTCGGTAAGACGGTCGCGAAGAAGGGAAAAGACCAGACCGGCCTTGATTTCTCCCAGACGGCCCGTGACGGACTTGCCGTCATAGCTCGCAAAGCTGCCGTCAGAGACGCGATATCCGGCATAGACATTTCCGCCATTGGTCGTCAGGGGCTGGACGGCGCGTCCCTCGATATAGGACCCGTCATAATATCCGGCTGGCCGCGCCTGGCTTTCGGCTTCGAACAGAAGATCAAACTGTCCCTTCGCGCTCAGCAGGCGGGCGTCGGCCTGCTTCTGCCGCGCGATCGCCTCAAGTATCTGGGGCGCGTGCTGGGCCGAAGAGCGCAGAACCTCCTCAAGGGTGAGCTGATCGGCCCGTGCGGCGGGAATGGCGATCAACAGGAAGACGGCAAGGAACCTGAGGATCATTTTTCGTCCTCGGTATAGATGCTCTTGGCGGGCTTCTTGGGGCCGGATTGTTTGGCGGCTGTATCCGAAACCGGAAACTCAAGGGGGAAGTCGTTCAGCAGTCTCCATAGTTCATAACCGATGGTTACCGTCTCCATCTGGATCCAGCCCTGTACTTTCGACCCCAGCCGGATGAAGGCCGCCCTGGGCCAACCGCCATGGCCGGGCATGGGTTCGACAAGGACGCGGAACAGTCCGCTTTGCTGGGCGGAAGGATCGATCGAGCGGACTTGGCCGTCGAACATCCCCTGGGAAATCGACGGCCATCCGCTGAATTGAATCGCCGGCCACCCTTCGAAATTCAGGCGTACCATTTGCCCCGGTCGAACCAAAGCCGCATCGCGGCCGTCAATGAACAATTCCACGACACGCCGCGGATCTTCCGGCGCCAGTACCGCGAGCCTGTCACCAGGATTGAGCAGCGTGGCGCCCGCCGCTGTATTGAGCGAGAATATCCTGCCTTCGCGTGGCGCGCGGACAAGTTGCGCCGCCTGGCGGTTCAGCGCGACATCCACCCGGCTCAGCTTGGCTCTGGCCTCTGCCAGCTTCGCGCCATGCTCGGCGACCTTGATCTGCGCGGTCTCATAATCGCGGCGCGCCGCAAGTCCATCCGCCAGGAGCTGCGCGGAGCGCGTGACATCCAGGCGAGCAACCGCCATCGCCTGTTCGCTGGCGACAATCTGCGCCTGAACCTGCGCCCTTTCCGCAGCCAGCCGCACAAGCAGGTCGGGATCGTTGTCTACGATCCGCGCAATGGGGTCGCCCCGGCGCACGCGCTGACCATCCTTGACATACCATTTCTCGACCCTGCCCGTTACGAGAGCCGTTATGTCCTGAACGCGGTCTTCGGGGTCCAGGGCCACAACCTGACCCTTGCCTGGAGCCGTCTGAACCCAGGGTATGGTCAGAAGCGCGACGGTCAGCACGGGTATCGCGATCGCGATCATCCAGCCGATCACCCGCGAGATACGGGGAGCCTGGATGGCAGACATGGTCGCGAAGCGTTCGAAATGGTCAGGCCGATAGGACATCGGTCTTCTCCTTGCCGCGCATCGGACCAAGTTCGGCCAGGCTTCCGGCGCGATGTTGCCGGCGGCTCCCCAACCACAACCATCCATCCCGCTCCAGGCCTTCGGGCCGGCAGGTAAATTGCAACACCGTGGTTCGGCTGTTCTTCAGCCGCGACAATACGCTGTCCACGACGGCGGGCGGCATCAGATCATAGAGAGAGGACAGGACCAGCACACGGGGTTGCGCGAGCAGCGCGCCGGCCAGTTTCAGGGCCATTGTCTCTTGTACCGAAAGAGGCCAGCCTGAGGCGGACAGCGTGGTATCCAGTCCTTTGGGCAGCGTCCCGATGCGGTCGCCAAGGCCCACCAGTTCGATCGCGTCGATGATCCCATCACCGGCCCCGGCGCACGCCAATGTGAGATATTCCCGCACGGTCATCTCCACATTCGATGAGCCATCCAGGACCATGACCGCCGAGCGCAACTGATACATGTCAAACGCCGCGATATCCGCCCCGCCTATCGTGATGAGGCCCCGTTCGGGAATGCTCAACCGCCTCAGCAGCATGGTCAGGCTTCTTTCGGTCCCCGGTTCGCCAAGCACCCCAAGTTGATCGCCCGCGGCCACGGCGAAATCGAAAATGTGACCCTCGGAGGAAATTTTTTGAAAACGGAAGGCGCCGTCCGCGGGACCATTTCCGGCTGCGGCGGGAATGGGCTCCTGCGGCAGGTCCCAGAACAGGGACAATTCTTCCAGACCGGCGACAAGGTCATAGAAATTTTCCAGATAACCGCCCAGCTGCGCGACGCCATACAGGACGCTGGAGAGGATAAGTTCTGCCGCAACAAGCTGTCCCACGGACAATTCGTTGATCAAAATCAGCCAGCCTCCCAGCGCCAGAAGCGCCGCGCTCGCCGTTGCGTAAAGAAGAAGCAGGCATACGGTCTGGCGGAAGGTGAAGCGGAAATGATCCCGGTGCCGCGAAACATAGCTTGCGGTTACGTGCTCGGATCGTTCGATCGCAAATGTCAGATGGTTGCTGGACTTGTAGGCTCCATTCGAGGCAGCGATGCTTTCCAGCCAGGCTGCGGTAGCATGTTTGGCGTGGCTCTTGGCAATCGCCGTGCGGACGGCGCCGGGCGCCCATACCCACCACAGCGTGGCGAGCGCGATCACCAGGCACGCATTGAACGCCAGAAAAAAGGGATGATAGAAGCTTGTGACGACAAGGCCTATCACGCCCTGCAGCAGGATGGAGAAGCCGCCTATCATGAGGCTGGGCAACGCCTTCTGGACGGTCGACAGGTCGAAAAAGCGATTGAACAGATCGCTGCGGCGAACGTCCTGAAAAAAGGGGTTCTGCGCATGGACTGCGCGAAGCGTTATCTCCGCCACCAGTCTTGCAAAAAGCTTGCGCTCAAAAAGCGCCATCAGATGAACCCGCAGCGCGCTCAGCGTGACCGCCATCAGCAATAGCGCGAACAGAATGCCCGAAAGGGTGAAAAGCGGGGTCAGAAGCGCGGTGTTCGCAACCGAATTGATAAGCAGTTGCACCGAGATGGGAGTCGCCAGGGACAGTAGCGAGATGGCCGCGCCATACACCAGGGCGAGGCTTATGAACCCGGATTCCGGCCCGAGGATTCGAGCCATCCAAGTCCCCAGCATTCGCAGACCGTCAGGAGGCGCCATTTTAAACTCGTAGCTTTCCGCTGGAGCAAGATTTGTGAAGGCATATCCATAGTTACAATAGGGGTATATCTATCACTTCGATAGTTTTTTCCTATAAGCGGTGTCACCATTCGCGACCGCCCTGAGCCCCTCAACCAGCGCGCGCAAGGAGGCGGGCTTGCCTGTCCCACTCCGCCAAACCAGGCCGATCTCCCGGTACAATTTCCCCCCCGCGATCGGCCTGACGACAACGTCCGCGCCGCGACGGACTTCTTGGCGGACATAAAATTCAGGGAGAAATGCCAGGCCCATGCCCATTCCCGCCATCTGGCGGATGGCATTCAGGCTTGTGCCTTCATAGTCCCGTAGCACGGTCGCGCCCGCACGTTCGGCAATGGCCGTGATCAGGTCACTCATCCGGTATTCGGGCTGAAGCGTCAACAGACCCCGCCCGGCCAGGTGCTCCAACGTCAATGCGGCGTGCGTGCGAAGGGGATCGTCCGCTGCCATCGCGATATACAGAGCTTCGCGAAACAGTCTCTCGACATGAAATCGTCCAGCTTTGACAGGCAGTTGAACGAGAATGACGTCATGACGCCCTTCCGACAATTGCTCGACGAGCGAACTTGGAAGTCCTTCGCGTACATGCACTTTCAATGTCGGATGCGTGGCATGCAACCGCCTGACCAACTGCGGAAGAAGGTATGGTCCCAGTGTGGGAGAGACACCAAAGCGTATGGTTCCACTGAACTCGCCGTCATCTCCCCC
>JAFIHO010000381.1 GCA_017849395.1 Hyphomicrobiales bacterium | reverse complement strand
TTCCACAATCAGACTGCGAAATCCCCCGTCCTGGCTCAACAGCCCTGCTTTTCCGAGCTTGCCGGCGATGGTGCCGAAGAAGCGGTCCGCCACCGCCATGTAAAACAGCACATTGCCCGACAGCTTAAGGTTCGCATCCAGTTCGGCCAGATTGCGGCCGAGAAGTTCGTAGCTTTCCTCTTTCTCGAAATCGCCCTGCACAAAGCGCATGGCCTGGGCGATGGGCTGCCACAGCGCCTCGTCGATGGTCTCGTTGCTGCGTTTCAGGATCTGGGCCAGGAAGTCGCGCAGCGCGGTGCGCCAGTCATCCGTGGTCTTCTTGTTGTGGTCCACGCCGATCAGCGCGAAACGCTCCGGCAGCAACCCGCTGCGCGCCAGATTGTACAGCGCGGGCACGATCAGCCTTTTGGTCAGATCGCCATTGGCGCCGAAAATGACGATGGCGCAGGGCGGCGCGGGCTGCTTGTGGGCCGGCCTCATTGATCGTCGTCCTTCGCCTTGTGAACATGCACCAGGCTTTCGACATGACCGCCGAACTCGTTGCGCATGGCCGATAGCAGCTTTTCGCCAAAGGTGTTGCCGCTGCGCGAGCGGAAGCGGGCATAAAGCGCAGCCGTAATGACCGGGGCGGGGACCGCCTCGTCCACGGCGGCGGCGATGGTCCAGCGGCCTTCGCCGGAATCGTCCACCGCGCCGCTGAATTTCTCCAGCTGCGGCGATTTTGCCAGCGCGATGGAGGTGAGATCCAGCAGCCAGGAGGCGATCACGCTGCCCCGCCGCCAGACTTCCGCGATGTCGGGAAGGTTGAGGTCGAAGCGCTCCTCCTCCGGCAGCTTGTCGGAAGCGCGGCCGCGCATGATGTCGAAGCCTTCGGCATAGGCCTGCATCAGGCCATATTCGATGCCGTTATGGATCATCTTGACGAAATGGCCCGCGCCCGCAGGCCCCGCATGCACATAGCCATTGGCCACGCGCGGGTCGCGTCCATCGCGGCCGGGCGTCGCGGGGATCGATCCTTCGCCGGGCGCCAATGTGGCGAAGATGGGGTCAAGCCGTTCCACAGCCGTCTTGTCGCCCCCGATCATCAGGCAGAAGCCGCGCTCGAACCCCCACACCCCGCCCGAGGTGCCGATATCCAGATAGGCGATCCCGCGCGGGCTCAGCACCTGGGCGCGGCGGATATCGTCCTTGAAATAGGTATTGCCGCCATCGATCACCGTGTCGCCCCTGGCCATCAGTTCGCCCAGGTGCATCACCGTCTCCTCGGTGATCTTGCCCGCAGGCAGCATCACCCACACCGCGCGGGGCGGGGCCAATTTGTTGACCATGTCCTCCAGGGAAAAGGCGGGCACGGCCCCCTCCAGCGCCGCCACCGCCTTTGTGTCGCGGTCGTAAACCACCGTCTGGTGGCCGTTCTTCATCAGTCGCCGGGCGATATTGCCCCCCATGCGTCCCAGGCCGACTATTCCGATCTGCATACCAACTCCCTGAAAGGCGAAATCCGAAGGAATATCGGGGCAGTATGCCGCGCCCGGCGGGTCAGGGAAACCGCACCCGCGAAGACCGGTTCCGGACGGCCCGGAAGCGCTTGATTGACCCCTGCAAAGGGGCCAAAAGAGGGCAGGGACGAAGGCCGATTACCACACGATGGATGAGGATTTCCGCAAGGCGGCGCTGGACTATCACCGGTTGCCGCGCCCCGGCAAATTGTCGGTGGAAGCAACCAAGCGCATGGCAAACCAGCGCGACTTGGCGCTTGCCTATTCGCCCGGTGTTGCCGCCGCCTGCGAGGCCATCGTGGCCGATCCGGGCGCGGCGCGGGACTATACCGCCCGCTCCAACCTGGTGGCGGTGATCACCAACGGCACGGCGGTGTTGGGGCTGGGCAATATTGGCCCCCTGGCGTCCAAGCCAGTGATGGAGGGCAAAGCCGTCCTGTTCAAGAAATTCGCGGGCATTGACGTGTTCGACCTGGAAGTCGATGCGCTGGACGTGGACCGGTTCTGCGATGTGGTCGCGGCGCTGGAGCCGACTTTCGGCGGCATCAACCTGGAAGACATCAAGGCGCCGGAATGCTTCATCATCGAGAAGCGTCTGCGCGAGCGGATGCAGATTCCGGTCTTCCATGACGACCAGCACGGCACCGCCATCGTGTGCGGCGCGGCCATCCGCAATGGGCTGGTGCTGCAGGGCAAGAAACTGTCCGAGGTGAAGCTGGTCACGTCAGGGGCCGGTGCAGCGGCGCTGGCCTGTGTCGATCTTCTGGTCGAGATGGGTTTGAAAATCGAGAATGTCACCCTGACCGACATCCATGGCGTCGTGCATCGCGGCCGCAACGACATGCCGCCCAACATGGCGCGCTATGCCAAACAAACCGAAGCGCGCACCCTGGCTGATGTGTTGCCTGGAACCGATGTGTTCCTGGGTCTGTCCGCGCCCAATGTGCTGAAGCCGGAATGGCTGAAACTGTTCGCCGACAAGCCGCTGATCCTGGCGCTGGCGAATCCCGATCCGGAAATCCTGCCCGAACTGGTGAAGGCGCAGCGGCCCGACGCGATTATCGCCACC
>JAFIHO010000380.1 GCA_017849395.1 Hyphomicrobiales bacterium | reverse complement strand
GAGCGCGCATGACGCCAGTCCGGGGGCGCGGCCACTTACTCTTATCCTTCGAACCGAAGCGATCCAGCTCATCCTGGGTGGGCCGCAGAACTTCCACGCGATTGGAATCGGTATCCAGCTTCTGCTGCGGCACGAACTTGTGCAGGAGCTTAAAGGCGCGCGTGTTGCCTTCGACAGCCAGTCGCTGGAAACAGGCTATTATGATATCAAGCATCCTCCTGCGATAAGATGCGCCGTTCCTCTTTTTCACCGTTCCCCAGCGCTTGAGTTCGCGTGCAATGATTTCCCCGAGGGCGATATCGCCCTTAAGTCGTTCCTTTCGCCATCCTTCCACTTTCGCTTCCATCGCTTGGTAAAAGGCTTCGTCCATTATATCGCGGTTAATTGATGCGATCGCATCTGTATAAGGCAGAACCCTCCAAGGCTTCTGCGTCTTTGAACCAGGATTCTCAGTCTGTAGCGTAATCAGCAGATTGAACGCGTCGATATTGCCGTTAGCAGCGTTTGCGACCAAGCCACGCACCATCAGCTGGAGGAACTTCACCTTCTTTTTGCGCCCCTCCTCCGTGATGGTTTGGGTTGCACTAACCCGCTGCTCCAGTTCCTTTATAATGCTGCCGGTCGCAACTTCTCGCCTTTTCCCGCTGGGATTGCCGGACTGGCCTTTCTTGAACTGGTACTGGCGCGGCGGCTTCTTGTAGCCGACCTTGTAATCGCCATCAGGGGATGGCGGCGTGTTCATATCTTCGCTCATGGCGGATTGTTCCTTGTTATTGTGGCAATCGGTGGCTCGGCGCTCAGGTCCATGCAGGCGTCGCTCGGCCGAGGTACATGACCGGCTTCACTCGAAGCCGGCGCGGCGGTAGGCGGCAACCACCTCGAAGTTGTCACCGCTGTTGCGCAGCGTAGCCTTCAGACCGGTGGCCTTCTCCAGCCGCTTGACGATGGTGTCGACATAGTAGGGATCGATCTCGATCGCCCGCCCCCGCCGCCCGGTCTCATGCGCCGCCACCAGGGTGGTGCCACTGCCCCCGAACACATCCAGCACCACATCACCCCGGTTGGAGGCATCTAGGATGGCGTCGGCCACCAGCTGCACCGGCTTGACCGTGGGGTGCATGGCCAGGTCCGCATCCCGGGTCTTGCCGAAGCTGTTCGCCCCGGCATAGGTCCACAGGTTGGTGCGGTTACGGCCGTGCTTGCCCAGGTCCACGTTGTTGATGTGCGGTGCCGTACCCTGCTTGTAGACGAACACCAGCTCGTGCTGGGAGCGGTAGAGGTTGCCCATGCCACCGTTGGTCTTGGCCCAGACGCACAGGTTCTTGAGCTCGCTATAGACTCCCTCCGCGGCGACTAGGACCTCCAGCATGTGCCGCCAATCCATGCAGATATAGTGGAGGGAGCCGTCGCCGCTGAACTGCGCCAGCCGCTCGAAGATGGACTTGAGGAAGGCGGTGAACTCAGCCTTGGTCATCTCGCCCGAAGCCATGGCGAACTCGCCATGGGTGTGCTGACCCAAGCCGCTAACATTGCCAGCGATCCGTACGTTGTACGGGGGATCGGTGAACACCAGCCCAGCCACCTCATTGCCCATGAGGGCCTGGTAGGAGGCGAGCTCTAGGGAATCACCGCAGTACACGGCGTGCTCGCCGACACGCCACAGGTCACCGGGCCGCGACACCGCGGGCTGGGACCGGTCTACCTCTGGCACTTTGTCAGCCTTACTGGCCTTGCCAGGCTTGGGGCTCAGGAAGGCATCGAGCTCGGGAGTCTCAAAGCCGGTGTAAGTGAGCTCGAAGTCGCAGTTGTATGACAGCTCCTTCAGCTCGATGGCGAGCAGTTCCTCATCCCAGCCGGCGTTCTCGGCCAGCTTGTTGTCCGCGATGAGGTAGGCCCTCGCCTGTACCGGGGTGAGGTGCGCCACGCACACCACCGGCACTTCGCTCAAGCCCACCGCCTTGGCGGCCTGGACCCGGCCGTGGCCGGCGACGATGCGGTCATCCCCGTCCACCAGCACGGGGTTGATGAAGCCGAACTCCTTGATGCTGCGCTCGATCTGCTTCAACTGCTTGTTGCTGTGGGTGCGCGGATTGCCCGGGCTGGGCTTCAGATCGTTGATGGAACGGTAGGTCATGTTCAACTTGGTCATAGGTCTCCTTTGCGCAAGGACTGTGCCCCGCGGCTGTTGGTTGGGATGATTGAAGGATCGCTCTGGTAAAATGGCTGCCGCGTTACATGCGGTAGTGGTACTTCTGGAGCATCACCAAGGCGTTGGTTGCTTCGTCATCGCTCAGGTTACGCACCAGCTTCAGCAGACTCTTATGGTTTTTGCTCAGGTGAACTTCGTCCTTAGGTCTGTTCTTTGACCGTTGGTTGTTGCTGCGACGCCATTTCGCGAGAGCCTGTTTGGGGTCCTTGGCTGAGCCAATTTGCACCAGAGCGTAGAGATGCGACTGGGACATCTTCATCTCGCGCTTCATCCACTCCCGCCACTTAATGCCTTCGCCCGCCTCACCCTCTACGATGCGCCGCTTCAGCGCTACGGCCTTCAGCGCCGTAGAGAGCATTCGGTCGTCGGACTTGGCAGCTAGCGCTACGATCTCCGCCGCCGCATCCTGGAGCGACAGGGCATTCACGGCAGGCAGCGACAGATTCTGTGATACAGGAATCGCTGGGATGGGGAACGCAATGACATTGGCGATGATATCGTTCGAAGGGTGCATCAAGGCACTCCGCTAGGTTTCGAACACACCAGCTATGCCAAATATTCGCGCGCGCCTATTAGCATTGCCGTCGGCGCGACGGATTTATTTGCATTCCGAGCCTACGCCTGCCCCTAACGCTAATGGACAGCGCCATTCGGATATGCATCTGCCGGCCAAAATGTTTCGAACAATGATGCAATAATTATTGACCGGGCCCATTAAGCTGATCTCGGCGCGTTGTGGGCGATAGAACGATGACGGATTAATCGCTACGCCTCGATCTCAATCATCCGAACATACTGGCCATGACAGCCATTTGTTGGGTTCGAAGGTCTCGATCGGCGCGCCGGCAGTGGCGGCGCCACACCGCTGCGGCGGCATCATTACTGCGCGGGAATGGCTTGTGATATGCGCGTTGTAGCTATTCCCTCTTCAAGTCCAGCCGCCTCAAAGTGGCGCCCAAGCGCCAGATTGCGCCCGAACGCGGCGCATTGGCGCTTACTTTCGGCAGATTGGACTGGAACTGCTCCCCGAAGGACCGTAGGTTCGGGGCGGGCGGAGCACACACTCTGCCTGGGGCTTGATAACCTCTCACAAGGCGGCACGTAGTGCTGCCGCAAAGCACTCCTCACCGCACGGTCGAGGAGCCATACGCGTATGTTCAGGGCGAAAGCCTAAAGGCGTATGCGGCTCTCGTACGAGGCTTGTTAACTCCCCGATCACCAGGCCGGGGGTTACATGAAGCTGCTCATTGTCATGGCAAGCCTGATGCTGCTCGCAGGCTGCGTTTCCAGCGGGGTCAAGGTCGACGAGGCCAACCTCGCCAAGTTCGAAGCCGGCAAGACGACCTATGCCCAGGTCCTGGGCAGCCTGGGACCACCTACCACCAACACCCTGATGCCGGACGGCCGGCGGATGCTGATGTACAGCTGGGTCCAGGCCAGAGCCCGGCACCAGAACTTCAGCTCCATCGTTGGCCCTTTTATCGGTGGCGCCGATAGCCGGGCCTCCAACGTCATTCTCTGTATATCACGGGACGGCACCCTGGAGACCTACTCCGCCAGCCAGTCCCAGTATGGCGTCGGACGCAATCTCGAGGCCGGCGCTGTTCCCGATCAGCCCCGTACCACGTCGCCGGAGCACTGACCGATGTCGACCACGATGGACGCTGCTTCATCTCCCAATCCCACAAGCACCCAGATCGGCGCCATCGGTGAGTGCCTGGTCGCCGCCGGCATCCTGGAGGCCTCAGGGGGAAGACTCTCCCCCTTCAAACCCATCGCCGATGATGACGGCATAGACCTGCTGCTGTTCGACAAGCACACCCGCAAGGCCACTCCGGTGCAGATCAAGTGCCGCCGCAGCTTCGATGATCCCAAAGCGCAGACCGTCCAGTTCGATGTCCGGCTCAAGACCTTCGCCGCCGAAGGCGAGCGCTATCTGCTCTGCGTCAAGCTGACCGGCGCCCTCGTCGATACCCTCTGGCTCATCCCGGCACGCGACCTCAGCACCGTCGCCCGCGAGACCCCCAGCAAGCTCGTCATCGTGCCTCCGCCAAACCCGCCTCCAACGACCGCTTCACCCCCTACCGGCTGGGGGGTAGCGAGGGGGTAGAGGGGGGGTATGGCAGGGGTATCAGCCCGCATCCTCGGCATCGACGCGGCCAAAATCTAGTTCGCTACAAGGGACGAAAAAGTTCGCTGCAATGTGGGGGGGAATTCCCTGATAAGGCAGAAAAAATTCCCTGCTCTGAATCCGCCATTGCGCGCCCAGCCGGCTGAAAATGGCGGTATTCCGGCAAATTGTGCGCACCAATGCGCTCAAAACCGCAAGAAGAGCAGCGTTGCAGGGAATTTCGCGGAAGAGTGGTGACGCCACAGCGTACACATCGTTTCAGAGTAACCTTAAACTCCTTGGCTGACGCGAACGAGCTTAACTACGCCCGGTCGCATCGATCCCGCCAGTGTCAATCCTGATTACAGTTGAGTGGCAAAGGTGCGTCAAATGCGGAAATTTTACAGCTGGCATATATCCTGCATATCCCATTTGCGACCATATGCAATGGGTTCAGGACTTGTCAGATCGTCGGCGCATCGCGAGCATTCGCAAATGGGATAACGGCCGCACCCAGCGTTGGTTCGGCGTTCTGACCGCCTGTCTGCTTTTCTGGGGGCTACTCGCCTGGCTTGGCGTGGGGCTGTTCTGACTCATTCAGCGCAGCGAGAAATGAACCGGCACGACCGCGTCCAGCGTATCGCCGGTCATGCTGGCCGGCATGGCGGGCAGGGGTACGGCGCGATGGATCATTTCCATCGCCGCCCTGTCCAGCGGCGCGCGGCCAGAACTTTTGGTGATCTCTGCTGAGAGTAGCCGCCCCTGACGGTCGATGCAGAAGCGCAGCATCACCACCCCCGCCATGCGCGCAGCGCGCGCCTCCGGCGGATAATGCTTGAAACGGTTGAGGTGGACCAGCAGCGAGCCGAGATAGGTGCCGCTGGCATCGCCCGTATCGCGGGCGGGACCGGCGGAGGGCGGCGAAGGCGGCGCGGGTTCGGCGCGCACCGGCGCGGCGGCGATGGCCATAGGGTTGGGCGCGATACTGAACATCGGCTCCGGCGCGGTCATCAGTGGCGGCGGGGTGAATTTCGGCAATACGACATCCAGCGGCTTGCTTTCTTCCTTCTTCTTCTCTTCCATCGTAACGGTGATGGTCTGCGGAACAGCCGCTGGCTTGGCGGCATGAAAACCCAGAACCAGAGCCGTCACCACCGCGACATGCGCCATCACGGTGACAGTCGCGCCCGCAATGCGCTGACGCAGGGGCGCATGAGACGCGTGCATATGCTCGGGCCGCGTCAATGGCGGCTCGGCCACGGTCTCGAAAGCGATTCTGCGCAACGGCGCGTTCATGACGTGGCGCCTTCCGTCAGGGGCGCGCCCATGGCGATGCGCGCCTTGCGCTTCTTGGCCCACATTACCACGCCGGTGAATACAAACACCGCAGGCAGAAGGCCCGACAGGAACACCAGGAAGCGCCAGATTCCGCCCACCGTCCCATCATGCAGCGGCCGCTGCCAGCCCATGAAGGTGGTGGATGGATCGCGCACCTGCATCACGCTCGCGCGATAGGGATCGATCACCGAGCCCGCATTCATGCCGCCGAACTTGGTCAACGCCACGCTGATCGCCTGATTGGGGCGGGCGGGCAAGGTAACGGACCGGAGCTCGGACTCGGGCACCGCCGCAAGGGCGAGCTTCGCGGCATCGTCCGCGCCCAGGCGTTGCACGCCCCGCATGGGTTCAACTTCGGGCACGCCGCGCGTCCGGACCGGCAGCGGCGCGCCGCCCGTCATCGCATTGATGGTCTGGGGAAACACGATGGCGACGCCGGAAAAGCTAACCACCATGAAAACGATGAATGTCCAGATGCCCAGCATGGCGTGCAGTTCGCGATGGAAACGCAGGCCCTTGGCGGTGCGGCGCACGATGAAGGCGTATTTCCACTGGCCGCGCTTGGGCCACCACAGGACCAGGCCGCTGACGCCCAGCGCCAGCATGGCGACGCCCATCCAGCCGATAAAGATGCGGCCTTCCCGGCCCATCAGCATGCTGCCATGCAACTGATGCAGCATGCCGAATACCGGCATCGGCGTCGGCATGCGCTGGCCGACGACCTGCGCCGTGACCGGATCGACAAAGACATCGACCGGCGCGGGGCCATGCCCTTCGCCCGCCCGCATGCGAGAGAACTGGCCGATCCGCACCGTCGCCGCCTCGCCCGCCTGTTCCGGCAAGATCACCTGCACCGGGCCGCGGCGGCCTTCGGCGGTTTCGCGCGCCGAAGCCACCAGCCGGTCCAGCGAGGCGGTCGCGCCGGTACTGCTCACATGCGGCACGGGCTGCAGCCAGTGCTGGATATCCTCGTCATAGACCAGCACGCTGCCCGAAAGGCCAAGCAGCACAAGCACGATGCCCAGCACCAGACCGGCCCACATATGCACCTGGAACAGAACGCGGCGAATGGTTGCGAAACGCATGACAGTCTCCTCAGGCATCCGCCCAGCGGCGAAGCAGATTGTGGTAGAATCCGGTCAGGGTGATGAGTTCTTCGGTATCGCCGACCTTGCGGCGCAATCCCTGGATCGCGTTGTCCAGGTCGAACAGCATGGTGCGCGCGCCATCGTCGCGGACCATGCTCTGAATCCAGAAAAAGGAAGACACCCGCGCGCCGCGCGTCACGGGTGTGACATGGTGGCGGCTGCTGGCGGGATAAAGAATCATGTCGCCCGACGCCAGCTTCACGCTGTGCTGGCCGAATGTGTCCTGCACCACCAATTCGCCGCCGTCATAATCGGCTGGATCGGTCAGGAACACGGTGGCGGACAGATCGGTGCGCACCCGCACGGGCGTACCGGGCACAAAGCGGACCGAATTGTCGATATGGGTGCCGAAATTCATGCCGCCCTCATAGCGGTTGAACAGCGGCGGGAAGATTTTCAGCGGCAACGCGCCGGAGAAGAACAGCCCGTTCTTCTCCAGCGCCGCCATGATGAGATCGCCTGCCTGGCGTGCCGCCGGGGATTTTTCCGGCAATTGCATGTTGCGCTTGGCCTGGGCGGACTGGCTGCCGGACGTGACATTGCCGTCCGTCCAGGCGGCCGCATCGATGATGCCGCGGATCACGGCGACGCCCGAAGCGTCCAGAAGTGCCGGTATCCGAAGCATCATCGCGGGTTCGTCTCCCTCAGAACCTGTAAAAGGCGGTGAAGGTCACGTTGCGGGCGTCGCCCGGCGTGGCCCAGCCATTGTTGCGGATGCGGATGAAGTAGTTCTCGTCGAACAGATTGTTGACGTTCATCTGCAGCGAAAGCTTCTCGGTGAAGTCGTAGGACACCATCAGCCGGTTGGTGAGGAAGCTGCCGGTCTGGAACAGCGGCGCCGCGCCATTGTTGAGATAGAAATTGCCCTGATAGGTGATGCCGTAACCCACATTCAGCTGCGGCAGGATGCGGTAGGTGCTCCAGACGCTGAAGGCATGGTCCGGCGTCTGGCTCAGCGGATTGCCTGCGATGGGCTGGTTGTTGGCGGTACCCGCCAGCGGGCCCGTACAGGTGGATGCCGTGGGATTAGCCAGGCAGAAATTCGACACGGCCTGGTCCACCTTGCTGCTGAGATAGGCATAGTTCATGAACACGTCCCAGCCTTCCATGATGGTGCCCTGGGCGCTGATGGCGATGCCGTCCACATGCGATGCGCCGTTCAGGACCTGGGCGGGCAGGATCGGATCGTTGGAGGGCACACGATAATTGGTGCGCTCGTTGCGGAACAGGGCGGCAGTCAGCAGCAGCTTGTCCCAGGGTGCCCACTTCGCACCGATCTCGTAATTGGAGCCTTTCTCCGGCGCGGTGTTGCAGGTGTCAGCCGTGCAGGCGCCATTGACGGCGGTCTGTGCGGGGTTCTGCGAATTGGAATAGGCGAAATAGAAGCTGGTTTCTTCCACCGGCTTGTAGACGATCGCGGCGCGATAGGAGAGCAGGTCATCCTCATTGCGGAAGATGGGCCCCGGCACGCCCGTGGTGGCGGGCGGGGTGAAGGTGTTGGTGGTGTTCTTGCCTTCATTATGGTCGTAGCGGATGCCGACATTCAGCGAGAACTGCTCGGCCAGCTTGACGTCATCGAACAGATAGACCGCCTGGGTGTTGCGCGATCCATCCTGGTTGTTCGTCACGAAATAATTCAGCGGACCGCGATACACATGGTCCGGATTGACGATGCTCATGGTGGGATAGGTGGGCGCGACACCTGCGGTGGTGCGCTGGCTGTTGCTGGTCACCAGTTCGAACGTTTCGCTGAGGAACGAGAAGCCCGCCACGGCATTGTGCTGCAGGCCCAGCAGGGTGCCGGTCCAATGGAAGTCGTTCTGGTTGTAGGTCGTGGTGTTCAGCTAGCCGCGTTACGTGCCGCTCGGACCGCTCGGGATGTACGTTCCCTGCGCCGTGCAGCTCTGGCCGTTCAGGGGCTTGATGCCCCTTAGCAGCCAAATGGTGCCGTCTGTTCTGCT
>JAFIHO010000379.1 GCA_017849395.1 Hyphomicrobiales bacterium | reverse complement strand
GAACCCGAAGTGGTTTCGCCGGTTCCGCTGGCGGAGGGCGACGATCCCGTCGTTACCCATTAACCAGGGTTCTCAACAGGTTAAGGAAGGGCCCGGAAGCAATCCCGGGCCCTTTCTTTACACCCTAAACAGGGGGAAAACCCGTCGATTCCGCCGTTTTTCGCTTTGATGCGCCGGGCCGCACCCCTAGAGTCCCGGGCCAACGGGAAGAATCGCGCGATAGGAGCAATCCGTGAACAAGAACGACCTGATCCAGAAGCTGGCGGACACGCAAGGGTTGGCCAAGCATGACGCCGCGAAGGCGGTGGAAGGAACTTTTGATCTCATCGCCGCCGCGTTGAAGGCGGGCGATGAAGTGCGGCTGACCGGCTTCGGCGTGTTCGTCGTCGCCACACGCGCCGGTGGCAAGGGCCGCAATCCGCAGACCGGCGAGGAAATCACCATCAAGCCGTCCAAGCAGCCGCGTTTCCGGCCCGGCAAGCAGCTGAAGGATTCCCTCAACTGAGTTTTCGATGACGGGTCTGCCGCGTGGATGCGAACCCGTCCACGCGGCAACGTTTTTTTATGACGTCTGCTATAAGCACGTCACGGGCGGTTAGCTCAGCTGGTAGAGCATATCGTTTACACCGATAGGGTCGGCGGTTCGATCCCGTCACCGCCCACCATTTCCAGTTCCCGATACATGGGCATAATGTCGTTGAAAGCAGGTGGTCGGGGAAGCCTTGCACTTTCAGCCCTTCGGTTATCCGTTCGAAATCGCTTCCGCCAAGTCCCCATCCGGTGTGAGAGCGATGCTTCGTGCTCGCAAAAAGACATGGTTCGCTTCCCAGAAGGGAGCGCGCGGGTGGATTGCGGGTCCCCTGGTTTGCCTTTGGTTTGATCCTTATGACCGCCACGGCCCGATGCTGGTCGGGTGGATATACGAAAGTGACAGAGGCACGAAGATATGGGGGCGGGCGGGCTCAGACCTGAATGGCATGCTTGTGTTTTCACTGCTGCTACCAGTCATCGCTTTCGGTCTGTACGGCGCAATTCGAGAGGGGCAAGCGTCAGACTGGTCTAGCTTGGCTTTGGTGGGCTTTCTGTTCGTGATCGCGCCCCTGATATTCTGGATTAATCATGCGGACCGCAGGCAGGCCGAACCGCTTGTCAGATTCATCCGAGATGCCGTCTGCGACGCCGACCAGACGGGGATCGAGAAGGTCGTTGTCCGACAATCTGTCTATATGGAAACGAACGACGGGGTCTGTGTCACCGGGCTGACTGCCGGGACAATATGCGAGACTTTGAAGGCATTGGGTGAAGGGGATTTTCTGATCCTGGCTACGGGAGAGGAGAGCTATCTCCAGACCATCTTGGAAGACGGTAGGTATCGCATTGAAAGGCGCGATGGCGGCTACCAGAAGCATTTCCGAGCCCACCGGAGAATCTCTGGCCCCGAAAGCGGTACGGATGATGCCATGCTGTTCAGGTTTGAAGACACGCTCGCTGTTTGTCTGGCCTTTGCGTCCGGCTCGCCCATGCCAGATATCCTCTGGGAACGAATGGAGATGCCGCCGACCTATGCGGCATAGCAGGACCAGTGGTGGTTAACGCGTTACCCTCAATTTGAAGCAAATCGCCGTGTGGAGTTTTCTGAGTCGTTAGGTCGGGTATTTGCACACCTGTACGGGGCTACGTCCCCATTCACGGCAAGCGGTACGCCGGACGCCCTAGACGGCGTACCGCTTGCTCTGTTTGTCCCGCGCGGGAAAAATTCCCGGACCTTCGGAGAGTGAGACCCGCCGTCCGCCGCGGCGGTATGGGGTATTGATCCGCGGTTGCCGCTATGGCTTTTTCCGACTCATAATCATTCCAAAAAGATGGTCAGTGGAGAAAGCGCCATGTACTTCAGAAAGCAGCCAGCCGGGGCCAGACCCAGGGGCCTGGCCGCTTTCACGGTCAGCGCGTGTCTGACCACCAGTCTAACCGCGCTCTGTGTCACCATTCCGGCAGAGGCCCAGACGCTGCATCTGGACGAGGTGATCGTCACCGCGCCGCGTTTCACGACGGACCAGTCCTCGCTTTCGAAGTTCACCCAGCCGCTGCTGGATACGCCCCAGTCGATCAGTGTGATCGGCGAGGATTTGCTGCGCGAACGTGGCACCTCCAACCTGAATGATGCCCTGCGCAATATGCCGGGCATAAGCCTGGGTGCGGGTGAATTCTCCTGGCAGGGCAACAATCCCACCATTCGCGGTTTCCTGGCGCGCAACGACATGTTCCTGGACGGCATCCGCGATTTTGGCAGCTACTATCGCGACGCCTTTGATTACGAGCAGCTTGAGGTCCTGTCCGGCCCGTCATCGGTCTATTTCGGGCGCGGCTCCACCGGCGGCGTCATCAATCAGGTTAGCAAGTCGCCCTTCCTGTCGGAGCGCATGACCGCGATGGTCGGCGCGGGCACGGATAATACCCGCCGCGCCACCATCGACTATAATCTGCCGCTTGCGGAACTGGGCCCTGGTGCGGCGGTGCGCGTCAACGCGATGGCGCATTATGCCAATGTCGCGGATCGCGATGTCGGCAAGCAGCGCCGCTGGGGCCTGGCCCCATCGCTGGCTCTGGGGCTGGGCACCCCGACCCGGCTGACCTTGTCCTATCTGCATGAAAGCGCCAACGACATTCCAGATTATGGCGTGCCCTGGTATTTCGGAAGTCCCGCGCCGGTGAAGCGCAGCAATTTCTATGGCTTCGACAGTGATTGGCTGAAGACCGAGGTCCATGTACTGACCGCGAAGCTGGAGCACGACCTGACGGAAAATATCCAGCTGCGCAATATTGCGCGCTTCGGCCAATACAGCCGCAATTTCCGTATCTCGGAAGGCGTGCTGGCCCCTGGCACCACGGCGCAGATCCCGCTGGGATCGGTGCAGGTGGCGCGCAACATGTGGCAGGGATCGAGCAAGGAGACGCTGGCTTTCGAGCGGCTGGAAATGGGCGCGAAGTTCGACACGCTGGGCATGAAGAACAATCTGGTGACGGGCGCGGAAGTAACGGCGGAAAATTCGACTCCGCTGTTCCAGAACACGACCGGCGTGCCGACCGTGAGCCTCGTCTCGCCCACGCCGCATGTGCCGTTCACCGGCACGACATTCTCGCGGCTTTATTCGGAAACTCCGGCGGCCAGCATCGGCCTTTATGCCGTCGATACCCTCATCATCGATCCGCAATGGGAGCTGACCGCGGGCCTGCGTTGGGACGAGTTCGTCAGCAATTTCAAATCCATCACTTACGCCACTGTTCCCAACACGCCCCAGGCCGCGCCCACCATGCTGAATCCGCCGGCGACGGGGCAGATCAAGAATGTAGATTCCATCGCCACCTATCGGGTCGGCCTGGTCTATAAGCCCGCACCCAATGGCAGCATCTATTTCGCTCACGGCACCTCCTTCAATCCGTCGGCAGAGGCCTTGTCGCAACTCACCTCCGGCCGTGCGCTTCTGACCCAGAACGCCTTCCTGCCGCCGGAGATGAACCAGAGCGTCGAGTTCGGCACCAAATGGCAGTTCTTCGACAACCGGATGCAGGCGACCGCCGCGCTGTTCCGGCTCCAGAAGGACAATGCCCGCATTCCGTCCACCACGCCGGGGGTGAACATCCTGGGCGGCTCGCAGCAGGTCGATGGTTTCGAACTGTCGCTGGCAGGGAACATCCTGGAGGATTGGCGCGCCCGCGCCGGCTGGTCCTTCCTCGACAGCCATGTCACCGCTTCGGCGGCAGGTAGCTCCATCCTGGGGGCGCCGCTGGTCAACACGCCGAAGAACGCCGTCACCTTCTGGAGTGACTACAGCCTGATGCCGGAATGGACGGTCGGCTTGGGCGGGCAGTATGTGGGGAAGCGCCTGGCGCAGAATACGGCCGCGTCCTTCCTGACCGCGCCGTCCTATCTCACCCTCGATGCCTCGTCGGAATATAAGTTCAGCTCGCATTACGCGATCCGGCTGAACATCTATAATGTGCTGGACCGGACCTATTACGACCAGATTCATCCCTTCCGCGCTGTGCCGGGCGCGGGCCGCAGTGCGCTTCTGACCCTGGAGGTCACCTACTAGTCCATGCTGCTCGCGATCCCCCAAGTCCTCAGCCGCGCGGAAGCGGCCAGCTTCCGTCAGGCGCTGGAGGCGGCGGAGTGGGCGGATGGGCGCGGCACGGCAGGCTATCTCTCGCGCCAGGTAAAGGACAATGCGCAACTGCGTGAGGATCATCCGCTGGCGCGCCAGCTTGGCGGGAAAATCCTGGATGCGCTGGACCGTAACGAGACGTTTATCTCCGCCGCGCTGCCGCTGAAGGTGGTGCCGCCGCTGTTCAACCGCTATGCGGGCGAGCAGTCCTATGGCCGCCATGTCGATGGCGGCATCCGCCCGGTGGCGGGTACGCCGCACCGGGTGCGAACCGATCTATCAGCGACCCTGTTCCTGTCGCCGCCCGATTCCTATGACGGCGGCGAGCTGATCGTGGAGGATGTCGCGGGCGCGCAGAGTTTCAAGCTGGAAGCTGGCGACATGCTGCTCTATCCCGCCAATCGCGTCCATCGTGTCGCGCCGGTCACCCGCGGGACGCGGTTGGCGTCATTCTTCTGGGTTCAGAGCATGGTGCGGTCATTGGAACAGCGCACCATCCTGTTTCAGCTCGACAATGCGCTAAGAGTGCTGGGCCGCGATGTGCCCGACCATCGGTCGCTGGTGGAGATGATGGGCGTCTATCACAACCTGCTGCGGCAGTGGAGCGATACTTGATGCGGGGCGCCTGAAAAACGGCCGGGCGATACGCACCCGGCCAAGCGATCCGGCTTCGTACTGGGGAGTAGTCGAAGCTGTCGCCAGTATGTCGTATAGAAGTTACCAGGCCATGAATTTGCGACAAATTCCGCCTGTTTTTCAGTGCGCCATCATGCCGATGGTGCGCGACACTTTCGACCAGAAATCCGCGCCTTCGCTGTCGCCTTCATTCGCGCGTTCGATCGCACGGCGATCCGAAACGCTCACCGCGCTGTAGCCATGCGCGCGGATCAATTCGCGCGCGGTAGCGATAAAATCTTTCGGCGCGTCGTTCCACCAAGGCGCGGGGATTGTTTGCGAGTTCTGTTTCATCGAATCCGTCCCAATCAACTCCGCGCATCGTGTTGAAGCGAGTCGCGGCTTCACGCGCCCCGCTATTTACGGGGGAAGGGCGCCGCGACTCAACGGAACATCAAGGTTATGCACCGCAAAGAATTTGCGCGCGGAGGCGATGTACCAAAATGGTGCGCTATTTCGCGGTCAGGCGCCGCACAGCAAATTGCAGGAATGCATCAGCGTCTGAATGAAGACACACTTGCGCATTCGGCGCGCCCGAAGTCTCCACTGTATTGCCCGAATCATCCACCGTGATGTGCAGCGGCGTCAGCGGACACAGCGACGGCTGCAGCAGTGACGCTAACGTCATCGGATCATACTGGATCGGCGTGGGCGAGCGGGTGTGGACGCTCCACTGGTAATAAAGCCCCGCCAGGATGTTGGTCATCATGCTGCCGTGGGAGAACAGCGCATTACGCGCTACTTCATGCATCTTGAGATTCGCGGTGGAATCCAGCGGCATCACGATCAGCGGGACACCCGCGTTGAACAGTTTCTGCGCCGACTTGATGTCATTTTTGATGTTCCACTCCGGATGCGCGGGGATGGGCGCGGCCATGCCGTAAGGATCGGTCATGGTGCGGATGGACCCGCCCATGATGACTACCCGTTTCAGCTTGCGGAACGACGCGATGTCCCTGTCGATCATCGCACCGACATTGGGCAGCGG
>JAFIHO010000378.1 GCA_017849395.1 Hyphomicrobiales bacterium | reverse complement strand
CCTTCACATGGGCCAGGATTTCGCTCTGGAGGTTGGCGGCGCTGGTGCTGTTGACCGGCTTGGCCTTGGTGCGGCCGCCGCGCTCCCGCATCCCCAGAACCGGAACCTTGCCGACCGCGCCCCGACCGGCGCGGAGTTTCTTGTCCGAGTGCTTGTTCTTTTCCTTGCCGCCGATATAGGTCTCGTCAATCTCGACAATGCCGCTCAACACCGTGGGATCGTTGCCACAAGCCTCACGGATGCGCTGGAGCATGAACCATGCTGACTTTTGAGTGACGCCAATTTCCTTGCCAAGCTGGAGGCTGGAAATGCCCTTGCGGGCCGTCATCAGCAGGTACATGGCATAGACCCACTTATTCAGCGGGATGTGCGACCGCTCGAAAATGGTGCCGGTGCGGACCGTGAAATCCGACTTGCAGTTATTGCAGCGGTAAAAACCTTTGGGCCGGGGAGTAATGCGGGCAGCCTCGCCACAATCCGGGCAGGAAATGCCATTGGGCCAGCGCCGCCGCTCCAGATAGGTCCGGGCCGAAGCCTCGTCCGGGAACATCTGGAAAACCTGATAGGTGGAAATGGTGGAGCGACTCACTTGGACCCCGCCTCGAACGCGGCCAAAGAGGCTTCCGCTTCCGCCTTGGTCTTATGGGTGGAGACGGCGTACCAGACCCCGCCAGCGAAAGCCTTATCCTCGCCCTCAATCGGGTCCTGCAACTCCATGACCGCCCATCCGTCCATGCCGCGCTTGGCGCGGGCCGGGCTGTGGTGAATTTTGTAAGCCGGGGTGCTCATAGGGGTAGTCTCCCTCAGTCGGTAGTAGATAACTACCCTTTTCGACTGAGGGAGTCAAGTATATAATTCCCAATCCAAAACCCATTGTTCATGGCTGGCAGACGACCAGGAGTATGAGATAAAAGTTCGCACGGGGTTATTTTCAACTTGCATATTGGCATCCCACAAACGGTTCGGGCGAATAAGAAGCGCTCCATTAATATCCATGTTCGGTCGCCGATGATTAAAGGGGGGCGACTTGAACCTACGGCGCACACATTCCCAACCTGTATAGTTTTCGCGCCCTTGAGCATTAGCTCTGCGAGCCGAGATGGCTTCGGGGAATCAAGGGGGAGGATAGCAGCCGGAGTTATGTCCGACAGTCCTCACATTAAATCGCTCATGGTTTGTGTTAGCCCCATTTTGCCGCGACTACTGGTTCAAGTTCGGGATGTTCGCGGCCCGAATCCGTCGTGACACGACACCATCGGCAGCGACGGGCGGGTTTAGTTGGCCTAGCCTAGTCGCCGCCAATCGTGATTTCGCCCCCGTCCCCAGCGGGCCTATACTGATCGAAAATAGTGAGTCCCTTCGGGAGGGATCGCGATGGCTATCAATCCCATGAAGGCCGGGTTGGCCTGTGGTGTTTTCCTGGCGCTGGGCCATTTGTGCTGGGTGATACTCGTCATCCTGGGCCAGGCGCAGAAGCTGCTGGATCATGTGCTGCTGCTGCACTTCATCACCCCCAACTGGCATGTCGCGCCGTTCGAGATCGACATCGCCATCGTGCTGGTCGGGGTGAGTTTCGGCGTCGGGCTTCTGGCGGGGCTGGCCTTCGCGATGATCTGGAACGAGATCAACGTGCGGATGCCGTAGCCGCGTGGGGCAGGACCGGCCTGATGGACAAGGGGAGCCTGGCTGCGCGCTCCTTCCCGGCCTCACTTCGCCGCTGTGCGGCTCGTTGCGGCGTTGGCTTAGCTTTTCCTGGCGAGCGTCGCGAGCCTGGAAAAGCTTGCCCCTCGCCGAGCGAAGCGAGGGAGGCGCCGGACAAAAGGTCCACTGGACCTTTTGCCCGGCTCACCCCCCTGTTCAGGGGTACGCCGCAAAGGTGAATGGCGGCGGACCGCGCCATGACAATCAAGCCCTTGCGGTTGCGCGGCGTTTGCCCTCCACGCATCGCGGTCTTGTCCCCGTCCGGCACAGGCGCGCCCGCTGCACCATCACGGTTGCCGCAGTTGCGAAGGCGTCGGCGCGCAAAGTCTTTGCGCCCTTCCTTGCCTTCCTGCCTCGGTGCGCGTATTGTCGCGCCCAGTGGACTTACGTCTCGTCACAGATGAAGCGCACCTGAAAGAGAATCCTGCCCGCCTTGAGTTGCGCGCCTGGACGATACGGTTGAACTTCCTTCCCTGCGACAAACGTAAATCCGCCCGTTTCGGCATCTTGCCGGGCGGTAACCAGTGCAGGAAAAAGTAATGACTATCGGAACCGTGAAATTCTTCAATACCTCCAAGGGCTTTGGCTTCATCGCGCCGGAAGGCGGCGGCAAGGACGTGTTCGTGCACGCCACCGCCGTCGAACAGGCCGGCATGCGCTCGCTGACCGAAGGCCAGAAGGTGTCGTTCGACATCGTGCCGGACGCGCGCGGCGCGAAGGCAGCGAACCTCAAGGCCGTCTAAGACGGACCTGAAGAACGCGAAGGGGCCGGCGGTGAAAATCCGCCGGCCCTTTCTTTTCGAGCCGTCCGGGGCGCCTTGGGCCCTCGAACGCCGCCGGTAGCCTTGGCCCGAGGCGGCATGACATGATCCCCGCCGCCCGATTTGGAGTCTCAGGCTTGGGCCTGGAAAAACCGCTGAACAGCCTGTCCCTGGCCGAACTGATCGACGCCAAGGCGCTGCGCCATGACCTGACCCGCCTGGCGCGCGAAACCGGCGATCCCGGCAGCCTGCGCAAATCGGGCCTCGGCCTCATCAAGCAGGCCTTCCAGGAGGGCCGCGACAAGGTCCGCCAAGCGGTGCTGGAAAAGGGCCTGCCCGGCCATGCCGCCGCCCGCTCTCTTTCCGGCCTGCAGGATGCGATCATCCAGGTGATCTACGACTTCGCGGTCAAGCATGTGTATTACGCGCAGAACCCCACCACATCCGAACGGCTGTCGGTGGTGGCGACCGGCGGCTATGGCCGCGCCGAACTGGCGCCCGGCTCCGACATCGACCTGTTGTTCCTGCGCCCCTTCAAGCAGACGCCCTGGGGCGAAAGCGTCATCGAATTCATACTCTACATGCTGTGGGATCTGGGGCTGAAGGTCGGCCACGCCACGCGCTCGCTGCCCGAATGCGTGCGGCTGGCCAAGCAGGACATCACCATCCGCACCGCCCTGCTGGAAGCGCGCTATCTGTGGGGCGACAAGGGGCTGTACGAAGAGCTGCGCAAGAAATTCTGGAGCGACATCGCCACCGGCAACGGCCATGATTTTGTCGAAGCCAAGCTGGCCGAACGCGACACCCGCCACCGGGTGCAGGGCGAAAGCCGCTATCTGGTCGAGCCCAACATCAAGGAAGGCAAGGGCGGACTGCGCGATCTGCAGACGCTCTACTGGATCGGCAAATATCTCTATCGCGAGGATAGCGCGTCCGCGCTGGT
>JAFIHO010000377.1 GCA_017849395.1 Hyphomicrobiales bacterium | reverse complement strand
CAGGGGGAAATGATCGTCCAGCTTGCCGTCGATCACTTCCTGCGCGGCGGCGACGATGGCGTCGCCGATGGTCTTGTCCAGATGGCCCAGCGCCATGCTGGTTTCCGCGGCCGCGCGCTTGATGATGCCCAGCGCCCGCACCACCGGCAGGGGCTGTTTTTCCCAGCCGATCTTGAAATTGCCGAGCGAGCGCTGCGCCTGCGCGCCCCAATAACGGCTCGCGTCTACTTCGATGGGACCGAAGGTATCGGTCTCGGTGCGTGTCTTGGTCATGTCTCTATTCGTCTAGGGGGTTGTTCTTTGGCCGGTTATTTCTTGCGGCCCGTTACTTTTTGCGGAAAGAGTCCAGGCTCACCACTTCGCCCGGCGCGGCGGGCTTGGGCTGCGCGGCCACTGGCGGCGCCTCCTCGGCCTGGGCCACTTCGGGCTCGGGCGGGGGCACCATCACCGGCGCGGGCTGCTGCTTGGCGTCGCCCTCGCTGCGGAACTGCAACCCGAACTGCACGCCCGGATCGAAGAAGGCGGTCAGCGCCGCGAAGGGGATGTGCAGCGGCGCGGGCAGTTTCTTGAAGGTCAGCGTCACCTCGAAATAATCGTCCTTCACCTTCAGCGCCCAATATTGGTGCTGAATGATGATGGTCATCTCGTCGGGATACTGCTCCTTCAGGAAGTCGGGAATGTCCACGCCTTCATGATGGGTTTTGAAGGTGAGATAGAAATGATGCGCACCGATCAACCCGCTTTTTTCGATGCGGCGCAATGCATCGCGCACGACGCCTCGCAGCGCTTGGTCGGTGAGAGCCTGATAGCCAATAAAGTCTTTTGCCATATGCGTGTAAGACTAAGCGCCGCGCCTTGGGAGTCAATCGCGGCTCAATATCTGGGGCAAGGAAAGGGCCGAAATTTGACGCAAATGCGAATGAAAGGGGAACCGGAATTGCCGCCGCGCCGTTGTGAATAAGCCGCCGTCGCCCGGATGACCAAGGAAATCCTCATGAAAATCGCCCAGATCGCGCCGCTGGTCGAAAGCGTCCCCCCGACCCTTTATGGCGGCACCGAACGGGTCGTATCCTGGCTGACGGAAGAACTGGTGCGGCAAGGGCATGACGTGACCCTGTTCGCCAGCGGCGATTCGCGCACCGCGGCCGAACTGGTGCCCATCGTGCCGCGCGCGCTGCGCCTTGACGGCATCCACAATTCGCTGCCCTACAACATCATCATGCTGGACAAGGTTGCGGCGCGGATGGGCGAATTCGATGTGCTGCACTTCCATATCGATTTTTTTCACTATCCCCTGTTCCGCAAAATGGCGAACCGCACGCTGACCACGCTGCACGGGCGGCAGGACCTGCCCGAGATGGCGGATGTCTACCGCGCCTTCCCGCACATGCCGCTGGTATCCATCTCCGACAATCAGCGCAAGCCGGTGCCGCCGGTGAACTGGATGGGAACGGTCTATCATGGCCTGCCGGAAAAACTGCTGTGCGAGGGGCGCGGGACGGGCGGCTATCTTGCCTTCCTGGGCCGCATCTGCGCCGACAAGGGGCCGCTTGAAGCCATCGAGATCGCGCGCCGCGCTGGCATGAAGCTGAAGCTGGCGGCGAAGATCGATCCCGCCGACCGGAACTATTTCGAAGAGGTGGTGAAGCCGGTGCTGGATGCCAGCCCGCATGTCGAATTCATCGGCGAGATCGACGATTCCCGCAAATCCGAATTCCTCGGCAATGCCGCGGCGCTGCTGTTTCCGATCTGCTGGCCCGAGCCTTTCGGCCTGGTGATGATCGAGGCCATGGCCTGCGGAACACCGGTGGTTGCCTTCAATGCCGGTGCGGTGCCGGAAGTCCTGGAAGATGGCCTGACCGGCTTTGTGGTGGACGATATCGACGGCGCGGTCGCCGCCATTGCCCGCCTGGACCGGCTGTTCCGTCCCTCCATCCGCTCGCGTTTCGAGGAACGGTTCAGCGTGCGCGCCATGGCGCGCGAGTATCTGAGGATTTATGAGAGACTCTCTGCGCAACAGGATACGCCCGGGCCGGTATTGGTAGCCGCCTGATTTTGAACGAGGACGCATGGAGGCAAAAGCCGCCCTCCCGCCATCGCCTGACGATATTTCGACTTTCTATATCCAGGCGACAGAATCGATACAGGAGCGCTGGCCGCGCACCCTGAAGCAGGGCGATACCTTCGCCCTGTTCGATGCGTTGGGCGATTGTGTCGATCCCGGCCTGACCCCGGGCGGCGTCTTCCATAACGACACCCGGCATTTGTCGGGACTTGAATTGCTGGTCAACGGCCAGCGACCGCTGCTGCTGTCCTCGATGGTGGAGGCCGACAATGTCGTGTTCACCGCCGATCTGTCCAATCCCGACATTTTCCAGAATGGCGAGATCGTGCTGCCGCGCGAGACTCTGCATCTGCGCCGCTCGCGCTTCCTGTGGCAGGGCACGCTGCATGAGCGCATCGCCGTCCACAATTTCGATGCCGCGCCGCGCCGCTGCTGGATCGGCATTAACTTCGCGGCCGATTTTTCCGATCTGTTCGAGATACGCGGCATGAAGCGCGAGGCGCGCGGCCAGCTTGCCACGGCTGTGATCGGCAACGTCAAGACCATCTTCCGTTATGCGGGGCTTGACCAGGTGGAGCGCCGCACCGAAGTCTGTTTCGATCCCCCGCCCAAGCAATTGGGCAAGGGCAGCGCGCTGTATGTGCTGGACCTGCCGCCCGGCGGGCGATCTTCGATTGTTGTGACGGTGCGCTGTGCGGGAGGGAAACCTTGCGTCTTCTCCTTGCCTTATCGCGCGGCGCGGCGCGCGGCGCAAAAGGCCATCAGTCCGGCCTGCGTGGTGACCGGCAGCAGCGAACTTTCCAACCGCATGTTGCACCGGGCGGGCGCGGATCTGAACATGCTGGTGGCGGATACGCCCTGCGGCCCCTATCCCTATGCGGGCACGCCCTGGTTCTCCACGCCCTTTGGCCGCGACGGTCTCATCACGGCGCTGGAGATGCTGTGGCTCGATCCCTCGCTGGCGAAAGGCGTTCTGCGCTTCCTCGCGGTCACCCAGGCCACCGAAGCCGATGCGCGCGCCGATGCCGAGCCGGGAAAAATCCTGCATGAGATGCGCCGCTGCGAGATGGCCAATCTGGGCGAGGTGCCTTTCGGCCGCTATTACGGCAGCGTGGATTCCACGCCGCTCTTTGTGCTGCTGGCGGCGCGCTATTTCGAGCGCACCGGCGATATGGACACGATTGCCGATCTTTGGCCGAGCATCGAGATGGCGCTGGCCTGGATCGACGGGTACGGCGACCGCGACGGCGACGGCTTTGTCGAATATTACCGCGAAAGCGAAAATGGCCTGACCAACCAAGGTTGGAAGGACAGCCATGACTCCGTCTTCCATGCCGATGGATCACTGGCCACCGGTCCCATCGCGCTTTGCGAGGTACAAGCCTATGTCCACGCCGCCAAGCGCGGCGCGGCCCGCATGGCCGAAGCGCTGGGCCTTGGCACCCGCGCCTCCGAACTGGAACGCGCGGCGGACCGGCTGCAGCTCGCTTTCGAGTCGCGCTTCTGGTGCGAGGATATCGGCATGTATGCCCTGGCGCTGGATGGCGCCAAACAACCCTGCCGGGTCCGCAGTTCCAACGCAGGGCAGGTGCTGCTGTCCGGCATCGCCAGCCATGAACGCGCCGCGCGCGTCGCCTCCGCGCTGATGACGCCGGAAATGTTCTCGGGCTGGGGCATCCGCACCGTGGCCGCCGATGCCGCGCGCTACAATCCCATGTCCTATCACAATGGTTCGGTATGGCCGCATGACAATGCGCTGGTCGCGCTGGGGCTGGGGCGCTATGGCCTCAAATGTCCCGTCAACGCGATCTTTGAAGGCTTGTTCGACGCCGCCTGCGCCATGGATCTGATGCGCCTGCCGGAACTGTTCTGCGGCTTCCCGCGCCGCCGCGGTACATCGCCCACCCTTTATCCGGTGGCATGCCAACCCCAGGCCTGGGCCAGTGTCGTGCCCTTCGCGCTGCTTCAAGCCTGTCTTGGCATCGATATCGACCAGGCGCATCGCGAAATCCGGTTTCACAATCCCCAACTGCCGCGCTTCCTTGGAGAACTGCGCATCGGGGGCCTAAAAGTGCGCGACGCATCGGTGGATTTGCGGCTCACCCGCCGCGGCGAAGCCACGGAAGTTGCCGTGCTGGCGCGTCAGGGCGACCTGACCATCAGGATCACACAATAGCGATCACCTACCCCTACGGTGGCGGCCTCGGCCGAAACGGGGCGGCGGCAGACCGTGGGTACAGGAGTCCCTGGAAGCATTTACGGATGTAGGGACTGCAGCGAAACGCGAAGCGTGCGAAGTCTGCCGCGTGGCTTGCAACGAAGCCGCCGGCAGCATCGGCGCGGAATTTCTCTGCAATGGGGATTTGGTGGAGCCCGGACCTGGGTTGGGGTTGGGCGGGGCCCGGGCTCCCGGCATCCTGAGGGGATTTGCCGTGCGCCAGCCTAGTCGGCCTGGCCTTGCGTCCGCTTCCCCCCAACTGAGGGGGCCGTCTCGCATCGTGAGAGCTGAAGGTGGTTCGGAAAGAGACAGTGGGAGGTGCTTCTGTTGCTCGGTGCACCTCCCGAAACCGCGCTTACCTAATCAATTAGGCAGCGAGTACCATTTCGTTATCGTTGGCACTTGTACGATTAGCCCGATAACGGCGGAACCATACCGGGCGAAAGATCTGCCTTTACACGTCCGTCGATCCTGTTTCGCCCCCACAGAAACCCGTCCCAAAACGGGCTTGTGGTGGAGGCGCCGGGTACCGCCCCCGGGTCCGGGCCGCTTATTACACAGTCGTTTATCGCCATAGTCCGGCAAGCCGGACACCACTAATATAGGTGCTGAAGGTCAAGATTTGAAGGCCGCAAAATATCGGGACCCATGCGGCGCATTTCGCCGCCGCGCTGTGGATCATGCGCCACCGCCCGCAGCGGGACCTGCCGCGCCAGATGACTGGCATCATCTGCGCCTATAATACCGATGGCGGCGGGTATCACGAGACCATCACCCAGACATCGCTGCGTGCCGCGCGGGCGGAAATGCTGCGGCACCGCGCGGATGCGCCTGTGCATGAGATCCTGGCCGCCCTGATGGCGACGCCGCTGGGCCATCCCGACTGGCTGCTGGAATATTGGACAAAAGACCTGTTGATGTCGCCGGCGACAAGGCGGGATTGGCGCGATCCGGACATAAAACCCATGCCGTTCTGAGGGTGTTGCGGTTCGCAGAATCCTTTAAACTCCATCCATGCGCCAATATCTCGACCTGATGGAACTGGCCCTGAAGAAGGGCGTGGAAAAGCGCGACCGCACCGGCACGGGTACGCGCTCGATCTTCGGCCACCAGATGCGGTTCGACCTTGCCGATGGTTTTCCGCTGGTGACGACCAAGAAACTGCACCTGAAATCCATCATCTATGAATTGCTGTGGTTCCTGCGCGGCGAGACCAATGTGCGCTGGCTGCAGGAACGCGGCGTCACGATCTGGGACGAATGGGCCGACAGCAATGGCGAACTGGGGCCGGTCTATGGCTGTCAGTGGCGCTCCTGGCCCAGCCGCACCGATGGCACCATCGACCAGATTTCAAACCTGATCCGCGACATCAAGGTCAATCCGGATTCGCGCCGCCTGATCGTGACTGCCTGGAATCCGGCGGATGTGCCCAGGATGGCGCTGCCGCCCTGCCACTGCCTGTTCCAGTTCTATGTCGCGGAAGGCCGCCTGTCCTGTCAGCTTTACCAGCGTTCGGCGGATATCTTTCTGGGCGTTCCGTTCAACATCGCCTCCTATGCGCTGCTGACCATGATGGTGGCGCAGGTGACGGGCCTGAAGCCCGGCGAGTTCGTGCACAGCCTGGGCGATGCCCATCTCTATCTGAACCATATCGAACAGGCGCAAGAGCAATTGTCGCGCAAGCCTTATCCCCTGCCGCGCATGAAGCTGAACCCGGCGGTGACGGATATTTTCGACTTCAACTATGAGGATTTTACCCTGGAAAATTACCAGGCCCATCCCTCGATCAAGGCCGCCATCGCCGTCTGATGCTGCGGTTTTGCCATATTTACCACTATGTTTGACAAATCGGCCCGCAAGCGGGAAAACCCGCCCCTACCCGTGAATTCAGGTGTTCCCATGGAAGGCATGACAACCGAGGAAACCAAGCTCGCCAATGGCGGCGGCGCGTTTCCCATGTGGGTTTCGGTGACGGTGGTGGCTGGCGCCCTGCTGGCGCTGTTCGCCTTCTTCTACGCCATCACCTGGCTCTTCAGCTGATCCTCAGATACCGTCCGTCTCCGTACTTCCGGCACGATGGTCGATGCGGCCTGCGCCCGAGACCCGTGTATCCAGCATACGGGGATCGGTCAGAAGGGTGATCTTGCCTGCCCCAGAGACCTCCAGAACGGCGCGCTCCCGCGGCGCGATCTCGCCGCGGCCAGCGCCGGACACTTCCATCTCGACATCCTCGACCGCCAGCCTGCCCAGATAGGCGTGGCCCGCGCCTGAGACATCGACCTCGGCCTGCCGCACTCTGCCGCTGGCCCTGATCCTGCCCGCGCCGGAGATGTCCAGTTCGATCCTGTCCTGGTCCAGCCCTTCCGCGTCCAGGTCCGCCGCGCCCGACACGCGGAAACTGCGGAATTCCCGGCCAGGCAGGGTGATATCCACCCCATCATGATCGAAGCCGCCGCAATCCAGCTCGATCTTGCCACCTTCCACTTCCACATGCGTGATCATGCCCGGATCGCCGGTCACGATCACCTTGTCGCCTTCGCCGCGCCGGTAATGCGCCTTGCCCGGCACGCCGATGCGGATTTCGTCGCGACCGGTCCAGTCGAATTCGCGTCGCGTGGCGGTGGCGCCGGACACCGGCCTGCAGCCGCTGAAAGCCATGCGGAAGCCGCGCCAGTCGGAGCCTGCCAGCTTCGGCCCGTCAATGACGGCGGCCGTGCCGACCAGCACCAGCGACAGGGCGATTCCGGTAACCGCGATGACGGCGAGTTTGCGGGCCATTTTCTTCTCCTCAAACGCTCTGCGCGGCCGTGGTGAGCAGCCGGTAATGCAGTCGCGCATATTTCACCAGCATGCGCGCCGTCCATTCCACCACGATCACGAACAGCGCGCCGCCGCCGATGCCGCCCGCGATCAATCCCGCGCCCGCGAGGCCCCGGCCAAGCTGACTGCCGAGATCGGCCAGGAAGCCGATGGGCAACAGGCTGATCAGAAGCACCACGCCGCCGATGCAGAAACCCAATACCGCCAGCGCGAAGCCGAGGAAGATGGCGATGATGGTGCCCGCCGCGGGCAGCAGGAGCATGAAGTCGATGGTCGCCAATCCCAGCAGCGCCAGCACCACGCCCGCCAGGTTGCGCGTGCTGCGCTCGTCCTGCCAGCGCTTGAAGCCTGCCTCCACGCGCAACTCCCGCGCCAGTCGCACCGGATCGCCCAGCGCGCGGGCCACATCATCGTCGCTGCGGCCCGCCGCGCGGCCATCCGCGAAATGGCTCTCATAGTCGGCGATGATGTCCTCGATGTCCTGCTGGCGCAGGCCGGTCAGCCCGGCGCGCAATTCGCCCAGAAATTCTCCACGCGTCATGTCGCCTCTCCCAGGATTTTGCGAACATTGGCTTCGAAATTTTGCCATTCCGCCCGCTGCGCTTCGAACGTGGCGCGGCCGGATTCGGTAAGGCGGTAATATTTGCGCGAAGGGCCGCTCTCGGACTCCTTCAGATAGGTCGTGACCAGGCCCTCATTCTGCATCCGCCGCATCAGCGGATAGACCGTGCCTTCACCCATGCCCACGCTGTCGGCCATGCGGCTGGCGATCTCATAGGCGTAATTGTCGCCCGCGCTCAGAAGCGCCAGCACGCACATTTCCAGCACGCCTTTTCGGAGTTGGATTTGGAGGGATTCGGTCACGCACCACCTCTCAGTCAGGATTTATATAGTGCATGATACCTTGTTTTACAAGGTAGTTAGACGAAGGGAATTATTGATATTTTTCAGTGACTTAATTTTTCAGGGCAGCTTGCCTCGGGGTGCGGCGCTATAGGCGCGCAGCAATTCGGCTTCCTTCGCGCGATAGGGCGTGCCGTCGGGCCGCAGCAGGTCGTGAAACCACACCGGCGGCTGTTGCAGAACATAGGGATGCTGGAAGGATTCCCAGGGATAGTGGGTCTGGCTCTTGCCGTTGACGAAGCCCCAGTTGATCATCCCGACATCGGCGCGCTTGGCGATGGGCAGATCGCCATCGATGGTGGAGCCCGCCGCCCGCGCCATGTATTCCGTGCAGATCAGGGGACGGCCATATCCTTTCAACTGACGAATGCGATCGGCGAATTTTTCCGGCCAGTCGTAATCGTGGAAGCTGATGATGTCCGACTGATCCAGTTGCGTCTTCTGCACCGTGTTCAAATTGGCGGGGTTCGACCAGTCCTCGCCGCGCCACACGCCGCTGGTCAGAGGCTGGACGGGATCGGCGCTGCGGGCCCATTGATACATTTTCGGCAGCAATTCTTCGACATGCTCGTATTTGCGCCGGGACTCCCGCGCCGCATAATTGCCGCCGCCCGGATTGTCCGGCTCGTTCCACAAATCCCATCCCAGGATGCGATTGTCTTTTGCGAAGGCGCCGATCACACCCTTCACATACGCTTCCAGCCGGGGCCGCTGCGCGGGATCGTCCAGCGCGGCGCGGCCGGGCGATTCCACCCAGCCCGAATTGTGCACGCCCGGAATGGGATCGCGCTGCTTGCCGGGTTTGGGATCGGGATCCCAGCAGGAATCGAACAGCACGATCAGCGGCCGCACATGATGTTTCGCGGCGATGGAAAGGAACTGGTCGATGCGCTTTTTGAAACCGGCTTCATCCTGCTGCCACACGATATCGTGCAGGAACACGCGCATGGTGTTGAGGCCCAGCCCTTCGGCCCAGGTCATTTCGCGCTCGATCTCGGCGGGGTTGAAGGTGTCGGCCTGCCACATCTCCAATTGGTTGATAGCGCTGGCGGGCAGATAATTCGCGCCCAGCGGCCAGGGCTGCGCGGCATACCATCTGTTCGCTTCCGCTGCCGTCCAGCGCTCGCGTGCGATTGCAGGCGTGGCCAGAAGCGCCAGCGTCAGGGCCGAAACCAAAATCCTTTTCATCGCGGTATCCTCAACGGCAATTGGCCTGTGCGGGAAGTCCGTTCTTCAAAAGTGCGGGCAGCGCGGCGATGCTTGGCAGAATGGCGGTGGCGCGCTCGCGACCCAGCCGCTCCGCGCTGGCCGCGCCGGAATGAACGCCGATCACCACTGCCGCGCCCGAATTGTTGCCCGCCTGCAAATCCAGCGGCGTGTCGCCCACTACCAGCACGCTGGCGATGTCTTCCACATGCGCCGCCTCCATTGCGTGGTAGATCATGAAAGGCGCAGGCCGCCCGTCCACCACGTCATCGCTGGTGACGCTCGCCACGAAATAGTGCTCCCAGCCCAGCTTCTTCATGATCTGGCTGTTGAGTTTCCGGTCGAAGCCGGTCGTGGCGGCGATCAGATAGCCCTGGGCGCGGAAGGCTTTCAGCGCGTCCTCTGCCCCGGCGATGGGCTGCACATCGGCATAGGCCTTGCTCGCAGTGGAAACGAAGTCGTTATAGATCGCGTCGATCAGCGCGGGCCGCCCGGTTGCGGGACCGCGCAGGCCGACGAAATGCTGTACCATGCCGCGCTTGGACGCGCCGCGCCATTCGCTGAACTCCGCTGCTGTCACCGTCATGCCGTGGCGCGAGAATGCGCCCAGCATCGCCGCGGGCACTTCGCCATGATCCTGGATCAACGTGCCGCCCACATCCGAGACGATCAGCCTGATCTTGACCGCCGTCCCGGCTGTGGTCTGCGCCGCCAGCGGAGAGGCCGCGCCCATGCCAGCGCCCGCCGCCAGCGCCGCGAGCGAATGCCGCCTGGAAATATTCATGTCGCTCCCCTAAGGCTTGTTTTGCCCGAGTAGACCTCAACCCCATCGGGAGGTGAAGAGGACGGCATCGCCCGATGCGCCGGGGCCGGGGATTTGCGTCCCACCGGCCCGCCGGTGCATGAATGGGTTTGGAGCATTGTAAATGATCTGCACATCATGTCGGGCTGGCGCCGGGGCAAGGCTTGTATTGCGGGCGGCAAGGACCCTTTGCGCGGAGCTCGGCCATGAACCCCACGGATAAGGGCTGGAGCGTGGCGGGCCGCCTTGCCCTTGGTCTGTGGGCGGTAGCGACGCTGCTGGCGTTGTTCCTGGGATACAGGCTGTTATTCATGGCCCCGTCCGATACGGGACCAGACACGTATCCTGCGATGAAGACCAGCGACATCGTGGACGCTCCCAGCGGCCATGCCTATCGGTATGTCGCCGCGCCCAACCTGTCCTGGGAGGCTGCGCGCCGCGCCGCGGCGGCGATGTCCTGGCAGGGCCATGCGGGCTATCTCGCTACCATCGACAGCGAAGCGGAGTATCGCTTCGTCATTGGCAAACTGTTCTCCGGTCCGCCGCCGGATGTCACCTATCTGGGCGGCCGCCAGACCGCGCCCGGCGAATGGCGCTGGGTCACCGGACCCGATGCAGCGGCGGATGGCGGCAAGGGCCAGCTGTTCTGGCGCGGCGACGAGAGGGGCAAGGCTGAGGATGGCCGTTATGCCAACTGGATGTTCACCGCCTTTCAGCATGGCGGCAAATGGGACGTGAACAAGGTGTGCTGCGCGACCCTATTCTCCTATGGTCTTCCGCAATTCAGCACCTCGCTGGGTAGCGGCGATCCGGAAGAAGGGATCTCCGGCTATCTGGTCGAATTCGGGGAGTGAGCCGCGGCTCGGATCGCTGCATGCAGATTGATTTGACCGGCCTCAAGGCAGACTCCCTCCGGTTGCGCTCCAAATTGCCAATGTTGTTCCAGAATTTGGCCGCCGGGTCGGGCCTGGTCGCCCTGTCGGTGCTGATCCACACCGGCGGGCTTATTTCGATCGCGGCCGTGATGCCGCATTTCGCGCGCCGCCTGGGACTGCACAGCCATGACGTCGGCCGCACCCTGGTGATGACTGCCACGGTCCTGGGCATTCTGGCGACCCTCACCCTGGAAGTTTGGAGCTGGGCGGCGGCCTATCTGGCTCTGGGCGCGGTGCGTAACTTCCCCGATGCGCTGTTTTTGTCCACCAGCATGTTCGCCACCCTGGGCTATGGCGAATTGCAATTCGAATCCGGCTGGCGGCTCATGACCGCGCTGGAAGGCATCAATGGCTTTCTGCTGATCGGCTGGTCCACCGCCTATCTGGTACGCGCCGGCACCCGTCACGGCCCGTTCCGGGAGGAGCATTTCTGACCCTCAGCGCGCCGCGACGATGATCTCCGCATCCGCCAGGCGCTGATACAGCCTGCGCCGCCGCAGGATGGGCCACCAGTCATGCAGGAAAATCTCGATGGGCCGCCAATTCGCCACCCAGCCCAGGATGATGAGGCCCTCGTTCAATATGTCCCCCAGTTGGCCAACGGTGATGGCCGCGGCCAGGAAGCGGCCCATCACAATGCAGGCCGTAAGCATGCTGACGCCGATCAGCAGCGAAAAGCGCCCAATGCGGAACAGTTCGTGCCGTTCATGCAACGCATTCTCCGCCCGCGCATGGAAATAGCGTTTCATGCTCTGAGCCACCAGCCGGGCCTGTTCGGTCTGCGCTTCGGCTGCGGGCAGATGGACGATGATGCGGATCGGACCCTTGCGCGGCAATTCGCGCGCCCAGTTCAGGATGAAATCCTCGGCCTCGCGGTCCAGATCGCGCTCGCGAAATGGCAGGGGATCGAGCGTGTCGAACAACTGCCCGGCCTTCTCGACCTGGATTTCGATCGTGCCCGCATCCGGCGCGGCCATGTCTCACCATCGCAGCGTTGCGGCTCCAATATTGCGCGCTCCGCGGCGCGGAGCAACGCGCGGGCTGGCGCAATGCGCGGTGGTCTGTAATATCGCGCCGCGACACAGCCAAGACCCTCCATGCATCGCCGCCACAGCGAAAATCACTTCGTCGAACGGATAGGCTGGCTGCGTGCCGCCGTGCTGGGAGCCAATGACGGCATCGTCTCCACCGCCAGTCTGGTGCTGGGGGTGGCTGCGGCCGGGACGCAGAAGACCCAGGTGCTGCTGGCGGGCATCGCCTCGCTGGTTGCGGGCGCCATGTCGATGGCGGCGGGGGAGTTTGTCTCCGTCAGTTCCCAGGCCGATACGGAGGCTGCCGAACTGGCCCGCGAGCGCGACGAGTTGCATCACAGCCCCGGCGCGGAGCTTGAGGAGCTGACCGGCATCTATGTGAAGCGCGGGCTGGATCGCGATCTGGCCCTGCAGGTGGCGCAGCAACTGACTGCGAAGGACGCGCTGGAAGCGCACGCGCGCGACGAGCTGGGCATCACCGAAGTCGTCTCGGCCCGGCCCTTGCAGGCGGCGATCACCTCCGCCCTGACTTTTTCGGTGGGCGCGGCGATGCCGCTGCTGGCGGTTGTCGTCAGCCCCGTGTCCTACGTCGCGCCTGCCGTGGCG
This sequence comes from Hyphomicrobiales bacterium, assembly GCA_017849395.1. GTDB lineage: Bacteria > Pseudomonadota > Alphaproteobacteria > Micropepsales > Micropepsaceae > Rhizomicrobium. The sequence goes on along the minus strand of JAFIHO010000377.1, from coordinate 513 downwards.
GCATCCTCACTGGTTTATCTCGCGGCGCTGGGCGCGATCGGTGCGCGCACCGGCGGCGCATCGGTAATGAAGCCCGTTGTGCGGGTGGTGTTCTGGGGTGCCGTGGCCATGGCGGTGACCGCAGGCATCGGCGCTCTTGTAGGCCAGGCTGTCTAGGTCAGACCGCAAGCGTCTCGCTGTCCGGCATCAGCAGTTGCGCGAATGTCTCGAACCCGTGCCGCGCGCCTGCCACCATCTGGTCGATCTGGCGATCCGGTTCCTCCAGGCGGGCGCACAAGGTCTGCCAGTTGCGGCTGTCATCGATGCTGCCCCTGAAAAAGGTGCGGCCCGTATCGTCCGGCAGCAGCGCATTGAGTTGCCGCCAGATCACCTTGCCGCCCAGGGTCGATCCCTGCACCGTATAGAGAACCCCGGCGCAGAAATCCGCGCCTCGCATCGCGCAGGGCAGGGCGTGCAGCGGCGTCTGGTCCAGCGCGTCCAGATCATCTTCCAGCAGCGCGATGCGGACGCGGT
>JAFIHO010000376.1 GCA_017849395.1 Hyphomicrobiales bacterium | reverse complement strand
TGCACTATCCGGGCCGCTGCGGGCGAAGCCCCGATGGCCGTGCGTGATCCCCGCCCAGGACCTCGGCCGGACCGGGTCGATGAAAAAATATCCCGGCGGGCAGTAAAGGCCCGCCGGGGATGGGCATAACAGAGACGTGAACTTCCGCATGGCCTTACTTTAACAGGCCGTGGAGTGCGTCAGGCGGGAATCTTGACCTTCTTTTTCGCGGCCAGGAACTTCCGGTTCATCGCCGCGCGCTGTTCATCCGAAAAATGCTCCTTCACATCGTCCCAGATGTCACGTTCTTCTTCCTTGATATGGTGCTCCAGCAGTTCCTTCAGCACCTTGGCGGCGGCGGTGAATTCGGGAGACTTAACCTGCGCGATCTTTCCCAGCTTCAGCAAGGTTTTATCGGCGAGTTCGTGTTCCAGATAGCCTTCATTGCCGTCCACCTTGGTTTTCTCACCGCCGCCACGTACCGCGATCACCGCGTCATATACGACTCTCTCTTCCGCTTTGGCATGAGGCACCAGGGCCTGCTTGATTTTGCGCAGCAATGCCTTGCGTTCCGGCGCGCTTTCGCTCTCGACAAGCTGTGCGCAGAGTGCCCTCACTTCCTCGTGATCCTTCTTGAGGCTATCGAGGATGTCGGTTCCCTCCGCACCTTCGCCGCTGAAAGTTTCGCTGATCGCACGCGTGGCGCTTTTCAGGCTGCTCTTGAGATCCATTTGTCACTCCCGCTGGAATACCTGCACACTCAACGGGGGGATTTGAAAACGGTTGCACTGTACGGGTCGATAGACTAGGGGGCGGGAACCTTGCTCTCCCGTGCCTGTTGCACCATCCGTTCGGCGTCATCAGCCAGCAGATAGTGCTGCGCCACTAGCCGACCGGCGGCTTCCTTCACCTTCGCCACATAGGCGTCATGGGTCGGGTAGCGTTCCTCGACCGACAGTCGCGGATCGCCAGTCGCCATTCGTTCGGACCGTGTGGCCGCAAAGGGGATGTAACCGCCATTGTTGCCGCAAAACCGTCCGGCCTCGAAACCTGCCGCCGCCACATTCCATCCGGTATAGGTACCCAGCGGCGCTTCCAGCAGTGGCGAGCGGATGCCCGCCAATTCATTGCCATCGGCATACACGCGCGGCACAAGCGAATGCAGAACCCGCACCACCTTGGGCGGCTGCTCCATGATCTCGCCCGATACGTACCGCTGATCCGGAATTGGCCCGAAGCCGATGCATCTGTCCTTGCCGTCCCTTAAGGCTGAAGCCCGCGCGGGTCTTTCAACGCCTGGCGCGCGGGCCATGTGCGCGGCGTGTGGCCGCTGAATTCTGTCCCGGCATCATGCGCGAAGCGCCGGTTGACGAAGTAGGAGGTTATCGACACCGCCGTTACCGCGAAGAAGGCGACGGAAAAATCGCTCATGGCGGGCGCGGAATGTCCGTGGATCAGCATCCCTGCCTGCAACGCCGCCGCCCCCGCGCACACGCCCACCGACAGCATCAGTTGCTGGAAGGTGGTGTAGAAGCTGGTGGCCGACGACAGCCGCTCGGGCGTTATATTGTCATAGGCGATAGTGTTGTAGGCGGTGAACTGGAACGACATGGCGAAGCTGGCGAACACCAGCACGCCGAAAATCGCCGCCACCGGCCATTCCGGCCGGAAGAAGGCGCAAGCCGCATAACCCAGCGTCGAGATCACGCCGCCCACAATCATGCTGTCGCGATAGCCATAGCGGCGCAGGATGCGCGGCGCGAACGCCTTCATGGCGAAAGACCCTGCGGCCGTGGAAAGCGTCATCAGCCCGCTTTGGATGGCGCTGTAACCGAAACCGATCTGGAACATCAGCGGCAGCAGAAAGGGCTGCGCGCCCTGGGTGATGCGGGTGATGGCACCCGCCACGATGGAAAGACCAAAGCTGGGCACCTGCATCAGGGTGGGATCCAGAATGGGCTCTTTCGTGCGGGCGGCATGGAACAGATAGACAGCTCCCGCCAGGATGCCGGTGGCGAACAGCGACAGCGCCAGCTTCCATTCCCCCGCATGGCTGGAAAGTTCGAAGCTGAACAGCAGCGCCCCAAGCGACAGGCCGGACAGCAACATGCCGGGAATGTCGAAATTCTTGGGCGGCTCGCCGCGCGTCTCCTCGATATAGAGACTGACCAGCACCGCACCCAGGATGCCGATGGGCACGTTGATGTAGAAGATCCAGCGCCAGTCCAGATAGGTGACGATGAAGCCGCCAAAGGGCGGCCCTATGATCGGCCCGACCAGCGCGGGGATCAGGACCCAGCTCATAGCCGACACCATGTCGCGCTTCTCGACGCTGCGCAGCAACACCAGCCGACCGACCGGCATCATCAGCGCGCCGCCAATACCCTGCAAGAACCGCGCGATCACCAGGAAGGGCAGGTTGGGCGACTGGGCGCACAGGATCGAACCCAGGGTAAAGGCGATGATCGCGGCGCGGAACACCGAGCGGTTGCCGAATCGGTCGGCGATCTTGCCGCTGGCCGGAATGAAGATGGCCAGGCTGATGAGATAAGACGTCAGCGCGATGGACATGTTGGGCGCGGTAACGCCCAGATCGCGCGCCATGCTGGGCAGGGCGGTGGCCAGAACCGTGCCGTCCAGATGCTCCATGAACATCGCGGCCCCGATAATCAGGGCGACGGTGCGGAAATGGGGCTTGGCCATTGGCGGGTTCGGGCGGGACGCTTTTGCGGCAATAACCCTGTTTGCCGGGGAAATACAGCGGATTTCCTGCCCGGCAGGCTTGCATCCAGCGCGGATGCTTCAGTCCCGTTTGCGAGGCTCGCTGCGGCCCGCATAAGCAGGCGCGCCGGAGGTGAGGCTGCGCAACCCTTCCATCAATGCGGCCATGCTGTCGGGCGATGCACTGCGGGCATAATGGGCGATGGCGACCTGCCGCGGCGGGAAGGCGGGAAGCGTGAATCCGCCCGTGGGCTGCACAACAGGACGTGCAGTGGGCCGACGCGGCGGGGCGGGCTCGGGGAAGCCATAACTGCCCAGCCGGGCCAGGTCGCGGCGGGCGACATATTCGGCCATGCGCTCGTCCGCCATCGAGGCGGCATAAACTTGGCGCCGCGCCCATGTCTCTTCGATCTGCGCGCGCCGTTCCAGTTCGCTCATCAGCATCGTTTCATCTCCCCACCACGCCGTATTCGGCTTTTGGTGAACACCCTTATTACCAATACACCAACACGCAGAACCGTGCCATCGCGGCACGATGCCTGGCAACGAAGCATGTTGTCCTGTGGCCGAATTGCCAAGTCACAACGGACTGAAAACGCACGAAAAAATCTGTGCACGAGCGGCAGGCGGAAAGATGGCGGCGCGCACATGCGCAATCCGATCTCCCGTGTACGGAGTTCCACGTTAACGAATTTCAAGTGATAGAGATTTCAGTGCTCTACATGACCATGGCTGGTGGCCCTGCAAAGGTTAACGCAGTCATGGCGCAGCCTGAAGGCGGGCGCACCCCGGGGAATGCCGTTTCTGATCCACATCCTGTTCCGGCCCCAGCCGCGCGAACCTTAACGACAGGTGTGCGCGGATTCATTACGCCGAGCTTTTTTTGGCTGGCAAACTTCCAACCCGTCGGGGATATGTTACGGTGTACAGTCTCCTAATCGGGGGACGTCTATTTTATTGATTTTTAGGACCTTCGGGGCGCGAAGGTCGGGCTGTTGGGAAAAGCGGCGGAAAAGTCCCGACATTATCGGGCAGGCGCGGCTTTAATGTCGAGCCGGCAAAACGCCGGTCGGGGTGGGCTGAATGACGACGGGCTGCCGCGCGCGAGCGGGTCGATGGGCGTTCACTATTCTGATGGCGACGGCTGCATGGCCAGCCTGCGCCGAAGGCTTGATGGATATCGTCAAGCAGGCTCAGGATAGCGATCCGCAGTTCCAGTCCGCGAAATTCCAGAACCAGGCCGATGCCGAAGCGACCACGCAGGCCTGGGCGCGCTTCATGCCCCATGTGCGGGCAGGCACCAATTTTCAGCAGGTCAATCAGAACATCCTGTCCAGCGACAACACCGTGTATGCCGTGGGCAGCACCACCTATCCGACCTATGGCTATGACGTCACCCTGGAACAGCCGCTCTTCAACTACTCCAGCTGGGCCAACTTGAAGGCTGCGCGCGCCCAGGTGCGCCAGTCCAACGCCCAGTTCGAGGCGGCCAAGCAGGACCTGCTGCTGCGCGCGGTCGAACGCTACTTCACCGTTCTGGCCGCTATCGAAACAGCCGACGCCGCCCATGCCGAAAGCCGCGCCCTGAAGGAGCATTTCGACCTGGTGCAAAGCCGCCAGCGCGGCGGCGCCGCCCGTACCGCCGAACTGATGGACGCCCAGGCACGCTACCTGCAGAGCGAGGCCAAGCAGGCCCAGGCCGATGCCGCCGTGCGCGACGCCGTGGCTGGGCTGCGCCAGGTCACGGGCGCAACACCCCAATCCTTGAACGGCCTATCCGGACAATTGCAGATCAAGCCCCTCGATCCCGAAGATCCGGCGCACTGGCTGGAACTGGCGCGCAAGAACAATCCCCGCATCAAGGCGGCGATCGAGGCCAGCGAGCGCGGCCACCAGCAGGTCGAGATCGAGCGGTCCGGCTGGTATCCCAACGCCTCGCTCCAGCTGTTCCAGAACCGGCATCGTACCCAGGGCTCGCTGTTCGGCGGCGGCAGCGATGTCGAGGAAACCGGCGCGATGGTGAAGCTGAATGTGCCGATATACGAAGGCGGCGAGACTTCCTCCAAAATCCGCGAGGCGGACAGCCTATACGGCAAGGCCCGTGCTGAGGAAGATCGGACCGGCCGTGAAGTGGCGCGCGAAACCGAGGCGGCGGTGGACGGCATTCGCACGGCTGCCTCGCAGGTCAGCGCGCTGGGCGCATCGCTGCGCGCCCAGCAGGAAGTGGTTACGCAATTGAACCAGGCGTTCAATTCCGGCGCCGCGAGCAACATCGATGTGCTGGATGCCCAGCGCGATCTGTTCCTGGCGCGCGCCCTGTATGTGCGCGCGCGCTATGACTATGCGCTCGACACATTGAAGTTGCGCCATGCCGTGGGCCTGCTCGACATCGCCGACCTGGACGAGATGAACCGGCTGCTCACTGCCCCACCCGTCAATGTCGACAATTATGCCTTCAACCGTCCCCATGCGGCCATCCCGTCCCTTCCCGAAGGCGTGAGGGCGGCGCAACCCGAAACGCCGCGCCGCGACGGAGCGCAGAAGACGCCGGAAGCGCCAAAGCCCGACCCCAAAAAGAAGCAGGCCGCCATTCCAGCCCTCGCGCAGCGGGCCGTGGCTGTTGTCGTACCATCCGCCGCGGTGCCACGCGCCGCCCTGCCTGCCGCGCCAGCGGTTGCCGCCGCCGTCCAGACAGCGCCCGCAGTCATGCGTCCTGCGGCCGTGCCGTCCGCCGTTCCCGCCGTCAAATCCGACACCCTGATCCGAACCGCAGATGCTGGACCCGAAGCGCAGTGACAGTGACGGCCAGACCCGTGAGGCGGCGGAACTGCTCCGCGTCGCCCGGCGGACCGGTGCGTCCGCGGGGCTGGAGCGGTCTTTCAAGATCGCGGCCACCGGCATTGATGCGCGCCGCTTTCTGATCTCGCTGGCGCCGCGTCCCGGCTTCCGCGATGCCCTGAATGACGGGCTGCTGGCGCTCAGCTTCCCCGGCGCGCTGCGTACCGTGCTGGAAGACAGCCTCCGCACGATGCGCTTCCTGCATCTGGGCTATGAAGAGCCGCGCGGTTTGCCGGTGTGCAAGCTCTATTGCGAAGCCGCCCCCGCCGACGGCGCACGGGTTCGCATGCATGACGGCTTCAAATGGCAGCCCCGCGACCCCGACGATTTCGCCCGTGACGAATATTGGAAATTGGACGGACTGGACGAACTGGGGCTGCGCCAGCACATGGCGCGCACGCTTGAGCGCAACAAGGACCTCGCTCTATTGGCAGACAGGCTGCTGGATCGCGCTTTGACGCGCGTGCCGGTTTCGGACCTTTTCTATCTGGAAGTTCTGCGCAGCGGCGTACGCCGCTCCTGCGATCTGCGTCTCTACGATGCCGGGCTCACCCTGAATGACGTCGCCGACATCGCCCGCGATGCGGCCGCCCTGTTCGGCGTCGACGGTATCGAGGATGTGCTGGCGGAAAGTGGCAACGACCCGCTGGGTCATGTATCGGCCTCGCCCGCTTTTCTCACTTTTTATCATGGCGCGGGGGACCTGTGACAGCGCTCCTGTCCTTCGCCGCCGAACGCGCCCGCACCGAAGACCCGGCGTTGGATTTCTGTCTCTGGCCCTATGATGCACCGGAGCCGGTTCATGGAAACAGCCTGGCGGGTGTCAATCTCCTTTATGCCGCCGGCGAAGAGGCGGGCTGCCTTGATGAATACCGCGCCGCCGCAGCCGGTCTGCGCCGGTGTTTGGGTGCGTTCCGCAC